>CBDTXN010000125.1:0-8917 GCA_965364455.1 uncultured Flavobacteriaceae bacterium | reverse complement strand
AGAAGATATCCTGGGTAAAGTTTCAAGAGAAATTCCTTCTATGATGAGTTATGCCACACACATCGGAAAAGATAGCATGTTCAACACTCCTGCTGTTTACGCCGTATATGTTTCGATGCTTACACTTCGATGGATCAAAACCAACGGAGGTATTAAAGCTATGGAAGAAAGAAATAATAAAAAGGCTGAACTCATCTATAACGAGATTGATAGAAATCCTTTATTTAAAGGCTTTGCGGCTAAAGAAGATCGTTCTAACATGAATGCAACCTTCAATCTTAAAGATGACTCCCACAAGGAGACCTTTGATAAGATGTGGAAAGCAGCCGGAGTCAATGGATTAAACGGTCACAGAAGCGTTGGCGGTTATCGTGCCTCCATGTATAATGCACTTAAAATTGAAAGTGTTCAGGTGGTCGTGGATCTAATGAAAGAACTGGAAAAGAATATATAAATCAATATAGATCATTGCAGAAATGAAAGTATTAGCGAATGATGGTATTTCTCAAAGTGGAATTGAAACCCTGAAGAAAGCCGGTTTTGAAGTTATCGTTAAAAAAATAGCTCAGGAACAACTTAAGGATTATTTGAATAAAAATGCCATAAGCGTATTACTGGTAAGAAGTGCTACCAAAGTAGATAAAGATATTATTGATAATTGCATACACCTTAAGGTAATTGGCCGCGGTGGTGTTGGAATGGATAATATCGATGTAGAATATGCCCGAAGCAAAGGGATTTCGGTAATTAATACGCCTTCTGCCTCTTCAAGCTCTGTAGCTGAACTGGTTTTCGCTCACTTATTTGGAGCGGTGAGGAATTTACATGACTCTAACAGGAATATGCCTCTGGAAGGAGATTCAAGGTTCAAAGAACTGAAGAAATCGTATGCCGGTGGTGTTGAACTTAGAGGCAAAACATTAGGGATCGTTGGTTTTGGACGAATTGGTCGCGAAGTAGCCAAAATCGCGCTTGGGGTTGGAATGAAAGTTATTGCCAGTGATCAAAATGTTGGTGAAGCTGAAATCACCCTGGAATTCTATAACCACCAGACTATTAAAATTCCGATTAAGACAGAACCTGTTGATATGCTTATCAAAGATTCTGATTTTATCACTCTTCATGTGCCTGCCCAGGAAAAACCTGTAATTGGCGCTAAAGAATTAGAAAAAATGAAGGATGGCGTTGGGATCATTAATGCTGCTCGTGGTGGAGTAATTGATGAAGAAGCTTTACTCGCAGCCATAGAATCTGGGAAAGTAGCTTTTGCAGCGCTTGACACCTATGAAAATGAGCCAACTCCTGCCATCAAACTTTTAATGAATGACAGTATTTCTTTAAGTCCTCATATTGGAGCTGCAACTAATGAAGCTCAGGAAAGAATAGGGGTTGAATTGGCCGAACAGATCATTTCTATTTTGAAGAAATAAATTGATTTATTTAAAGAATTTGAATGCTGAATTTTTCGTAAATTCTAGATTCTATTTCGTTAAATTTTAAAGTTATGGCATCAATCCTGGATATTTTAAATACGAAAGCTGGTGAAGCACTTGTAGATACGGCAAGTACCAGAACATCAGAAAAAAGAGAAGACGTAGTTTCTGCCCTTGGAATGGCTTTACCGGTACTTTTGGGAGCAATGAAAAACAATACCAGATCTTCTGAAGGTGCGGCGAAATTAGACAATGCCCTAAGTCAGGATAAGCATAATGGTTCTTTAATGGAAAGGTTCAAAGAACTGGATCCTGATTATCTTCAGGATGAAGGCGGAAAGATCGTAAATAACATCTTTGGAGAAAATGAAGAAAAGATTTCCTCTAGCCTTAGTTCTATTACAAATCTAAAGCCTGAAAACCTTAGCGCTATTATTAAAATGGCGGCCCCAATTCTTTTAAGCATCCTGGGAAGCCAGAAAAGAAAAGATAATGTTGGTGCTAATGGCCTGGAGGATTTGCTAGGGAATGTCCTTGGAACCAATTCTAAGCATGACTCTTCTTTTTTGGAAACTATTCTAGATAGGGATGGTGACGGAAATATTATTGATGATATTGGTGGAATGATCCTTGGAGGTAATAATTCCGGGAGATCCGGGGGAAGTATACTGGGAGGTTTCACCGGAGGAAAATAACAGGTATAATTTTTGCCTTAACCTACTTAAAATAACTATGAAGAATTTTTTATATATAGCCCTACTTGGTTTGTTTATTTACAGCTGCGGTTCTTCCCGAAATGGTAAATTTTCAGGAGATTCAGCAAATGCTACTAATGACACGGTAAGAATTGCGAACGATAGCCTTGAATACGAGATCATCATCATCGAACCCGGCTTCAATCTATTTATCAATTCCTATGCTAGACCAAGAGGTTATTATTCTCAAAGTTTTCTGGAAAATAAGAACCAGTTTTTAGTTACAGAATATAATCAAAGGGTGATGCAGCCAATGAATTTTAATCCGGATCTTTATCTAAACCAGATCAATTATGATCCAAAGATAGATTACGGCTATGAGGTGAATTATTTGCTTTACAACTATTTTGTATTCTTCAGCCGACATTATAACCAGCGATTTAGTGTTCCCACAAGAATTTGATTCTTTATACAAATCCTTATATTTGCAGCATGAAGAAATTGAAAGACCGCTGGGGAATAGATTCTAATTGGCAACTCTTTATAATTTTAGTTGTATTCGCTATTACCGGATCTACGGCTGCGAAACTCGCGAGTCCGTTTGTGAACCTTCTGGGAATTAGCTCGGAAACAAGCCACTGGTCTGTATACTGGTTTGCCAGGATCTTTCTTATTTTTCCAATTTACCAGGTATTATTAGTATTTTTCGGATGGATCTTTGGACAATTTCAATTTTTCTGGGCTTTTGAAAAGAAAATGCTCAGCAGGTTTGGTTTAGCTAAAGTTTTCAAAAACTAATTGTGAAAATACTAAAGAACATATTCTTTATTTTTACGGCAGTTCTTATTCTGCTGCCTGCAGCTATAAGTTTTTCCCATATTTTTTCAGAACACTCTCACAAACTTTGTGATAATTATGCAGAGCATCATTACCACGCTGATTCTGTAGATTGTGAGCTTTTCCATTTTCATAAAAAACCAGCTTTAGATATAGAAATTCAGGAGTATACCATTGTCGTGTACGAATACCGTGAGAAATTAACTTACGATTATTACCAGTTTTTAAATGATTACGAGGCACTACCCTTTGACCTCAGGGGGCCGCCCGCCATTGCTTAATTCTTCAAAAAGCAATTCATAATAATTCATTTAAAAAAATTCAATGCGAACTACATTGTTAACCTTACTGCTAATTGCAGTAAATACCATTATATATAGTCAAGATCAATTCTCAGGAATTATAAAAGATGCCGAAACCGGTGAACCGATTTTCAGCGCGAATGTATACTTCCCCACCTTGGAAAAAGGCAGCATGACCGGTGAAGATGGAAAATTCAATATTAAAAATTTACCAGAAGGAACCTATAAACTGGTTATTTCATCTATAGGATATACCTCTTACACCACCGAAGTAAACCTGCCTTCAGGTGAAGTAGAATTTGAATTAACTCCTTCAGCCATCGAAATGGAAGAAGTTATTGTCTCTACTCCTTTTCACCAATTACAGAGTGAAAATGTCATGAAAGTAGAAAGAGAAAGTGTCTCCGAATTGAACAAGAACGGAGCTGTTACTTTATCTGACGGGATCACACAGATAGCCGGGGTAGAAAGTGTAACTACCGGGATAGGAATAGGAAAGCCGGTTATTCGAGGATTAAGTTCTAATAGGGTTTTAGTCTACACCCAGGGAATCAGGCTCGAAAATCAGCAATATGGAGAAGAACATGGATTAGGTATTAGTTCTATGGGAATTGGAAGCGTAGAGGTTATAAAAGGCCCTGCCTCTCTTCTTTATGGTAGTGATGCCATAGGAGGAGTTCTGTATCTGAATCCCGAACTTTATGCTTCTGCCGGGGACACAAATGCCGAACTTCGAACAGATTATTTCACAAATACTTTGGGATATCAATCAAGTTTGATGGGAAAGACATCAGGTGAGAAATTAAAATTTCTTGCCCGCGGGAGTATCGCTGCGCATAGTGATTACGAAACCGGAAACGATGAAAGAGTGACCAATACCAGGTTCAATGAAAAAGATCTTAAAGCCGGAATTGGATTCCAGGATCAGAAATATAAGGCCGATCTTAGATATAATTTTAACCGAAGCGAAATTGGAATTCCTGAAGAATTAGGAGTTCAATCAAAAGACAAGGATCCACTACAACCCTATCAGGAAATCGATAATCACGTTCTGAGCCTTGATAATAAATTCTACTTCAGGAATTCAAGCCTGGATTTTAAAGTAGGATACCAGTTTAACGATCGTAAAGAATTCGAAGAGCATCACGAGCATGAGGAGCATGAGGAGCATGAAGAGGAAGGCGAAGAACATGAGGAGGAACATGAAGAAGAGCATGAAGACCATGGAGATCATGGAGATGAAGATCCCGCATTGGAGATGCACCTGGAAACCGTAAATTATAACCTGAAATATAACCTGCCTAAAATTGGCAATTTTGAAATCATTTCCGGTGTACAGGGTATGTATCAAACTAATGAGAATTTTGGAGAGGAGATCCTGATCCCGGATGCTGAGACCTTTGATATTGGTGTTTACGCAACTACGCATTACCATATTTCTAACTGGGATTTCCAGGGAGGATTAAGATATGATCATAGAGACCTTGAAACTCAAGCGGTGATAGGCGAAGAACAGGATATTGCCGCGCTTGACCGCAGCTTCAATAGTATGAATGGTGCATTAGGAGTAAAATATCAGTTTGGCGAGAAATTTACCGGAAGATTAAACCTTGCTACCGGATTTCGTGCTCCAAATTTATCAGAGTTGACTTCCTACGGAACTCACCATGGTGCCAATAGATTTGAAATTGGAAATCCAGATCTCGATAATGAGCAGAACTTTCAGGTAGATCTGGCTTTGGAATATAGAAATGAGCATTTTGAAGTGTTCGCTAATGTTTTTAGAAATACAATTTCAGATTACATTTTTATTAATCCTACCGGTGAAGAGATCGATGGTGAGGCCGTATTCAGATATGAGCAACAGGATGCAAAACTTTATGGAGGAGAAGCCGGTGTTCATATTCACCCACACCCACTAGACTGGTTACACCTGGAAAGTAGTTTTCAAACGGTTACCGGGGAGCTTGATAATGGAGGCTATCTGCCTCTGATTCCTGCTAATTCCTGGACTAACACTTTCAGAGTTGAATTTCCGAGTTTAAATGAAACTCTTATTTCCAGTTATTCCTTTATCAGGCTAAGATCTGTTTTCGATCAAAATAATCCGGGTACTTTTGAAACGAATACTCCAGGCTATTCTTTGTTAAGTGCCGGAATAGGAACCGGAATTAAGCTGGATAAGTTCCTGGTTGATCTAAGGCTAAGCGGAAATAATTTATTGAATAAGTCCTATATCTCTCATTTATCGAGACTAAAACCTGATGGTATAGAGAACATTGGCAGAAATATCATGTTCTCCGCTTCCATAAACCTTTAAATGAAAAAAGGCTATCAGCAGTGCTGATAGCCTTTTTCTTTAACTAATTAAGCAAACATTAATAGCTTTCCACCTCAATAACCTGAGGTTTTAAAGGTTCCTTTTTCCATACATAAGTATAAAGGTACATAAGGGTAAAGGTTGGTATTATATCAGTTCCTGGAAGAATCTCTTCAAGGAAAACAATTATTGAAGCTAACTTTCCTTTTCTGCCGGGATACATTTCACTCATTTTTTTTGCCGCATAAGGAGCCCAGATGATGTCTAGAAAGGGCCCTATTACAGGAATGGCTACAGTAGCCATACCAGCAAGGTCGTAGGCAAGACCTTTTACAAATGTTTTATTTCTAAATATTTTCATGTTTTTTGATTTTACTCAATAGAAATCAAAAAAGATGCCAGTTTCCTATCTAAGGTCTGAGCTTATTAGCTTCAGGAACTCATTACGCGTTTCGATCTCCTTGAATTGGCCTCTAAAACCGGATGTTGTGGTAGCGCTATTTTGTTTCTGCACTCCTCTCATCATCATGCACAAATGCACAGCTTCTATAACCACGGCTACTCCCTGAGGTTGCAATGTATCGTTCAAACAATCTAAAATATCACTGGTTAATCTCTCCTGAACCTGTAACCTCCTGGCGAATACATCTACCACTCTTGGTAGTTTACTCAAACCTACAATTTTACCATTAGGAATGTATGCGATATGGGCTTTTCCAAAAAATGGAAGCATATGATGTTCACATAGGGAATACAATTCTATGTCTTTTACTACCACCATTTCATCGTAAGTTTCATCAAATACAGCTTTTTTAAGGATCTCCTTTGCGTCCATTGAATACCCCTGGGTTAAAAACTGCATAGCTTTCGCTGCTCTTTCAGGAGTTTTAAGCAAACCTTGTCTCTCAGGGTCCTCTCCTACTCCATTGATTATTTCTCGGAAGTTGGTTTCAAGGCCTCCGGTAGTCTCTTCATTGTATTCTTCAAAAAATTTATATGACATTTTAATTTGTTTGTTTCAGTTTATCAGAAAAAAGCTTTTTCAATTTAGTGATCTTAGGATCAATTATGTACTGGCAATAAGGTTGCTGTCGGTGCTGATTATAAAAATCCTGATGTTCTGTTTCAGCAACATAAAAAGGCGTTGCTTCGGTAACCTCGGTGACAATCGGGTCATCAAAGGCATTCTCATTTTCCAGTAATCGAATAACTTCTTCGGCAGTTTCCTTTTGATCTTCATTATGGTAGAATATTCCACTTCTGTATTGGGTTCCCACATCATTCTGTTGCCGGTTAAGGGTGGTTGGATCATGGGTGGCAAAGAATACAAGTAATAATTCTTCATATTTGATCTTTTCGGGATCAAATTCTACTTCAATCGCTTCTGCATGACCTGTTCTTCCCGTGATGATCTCCCGATACGCGGGATTCTTAATGCTACCACCGGTAAAACCTGAAACAACACGGGTTACACCCTCTAATCGTTGAAAAACAGCCTCTGTACACCAAAAACATCCACCGGCTAAAGTGGCTATTTCCAAATTATTTCCTTCCATAAAATCGAATTCATCATTTTGTTTAGCTAATTTAATTTTTTAATAAACAAAATAGAGCTTGTTTAACTTGATTTTATAGAAAAACTTTGCCTGTTATCAATAACAATAATACTTTTGAGCGCCTTTTATTTTATCTAAATCATTTTAATGCCCCTTCAAAAGACATTAATTCTAATTATATTTTTTACAGGACTATTATCATATTCTCAAAATCAGGATAATAACCGACGAATTCTAAATACTACGAGAATTACCCAGCCTCCGAAGATCGATGGTAACCTAAACGATAAGGTCTGGGAAACTGCAGAAAAGCAGGATGATTTTGTAATGGTTGAACCAGGGGACGGCGATCCTATACCTGATTCTCATAAGACTGAGATAAGGGTTTTATATGATAACCAGGCGATCTATGTTGCTGCCAGAATGCTGGAAGAGCATCCCGAAAGAATAATGAAGCAGCTTACCCAGAGAGATAATCTAAATCAGTCTGAGTTTTTTCGTCTGGATCTCAACACTTATGATGATGGTGAAAATCAAACCAGGTTTATAGTAACCTCTGCAGGAACCCAGGCAGATGCAAGGATAACAGGTAATAATGAGGATTATGGATATAATGTAGTTTGGGAGTCTGAGGTTTCTCAGGATGAAAATGGGTGGTACGTAGAAATAAAGATCCCGTATTCTGCACTAAGATTTCCACAAAGACCCAAACAGTTATGGGGAATCCAGTTTGCCAGGCAGATCACTCATTTAAATTCTACTTATGTCTGGAACTATATTGATAAATCGGTTGGTGAGCCGGGACAGTATAACGGACTACTTCAAGGTATTGAGAATATAGACCCACCGGTGAGATTAAGCCTTTACCCCTACACTTCCATCGCGGTTGATCAATTTGACGATGAAACTGAATTTAATTTCAATGCAGGCCTGGATCTGAAATACGGCATCAACGATTCCTTTACTTTGGATATGACATTAGTCCCGGATTTTGGACAAACTGCCTATGACGAAGTAGAACTTAACCTTGGTCCTTTTGAGCAGATCTTTGGTGAAAACAGAGCTTTCTTTACCGAAGGGGTAGAATTGTTCAATAAAGGTGATCTGTTCTATTCCAGAAGGGTTGGAAGCACGCCAATTGGCTTTAATGATGCACAATCTGAAAATCTCGAAAATGAGGAGATAATTGATAATCCTGATAGAACCGACCTTTTAAATGCTCTGAAGGTCTCGGGAAGGACTGAACGTGGCCTGGGAATAGGATTCTTTAATGCAGTCACAGATAAAGAAGTTGCCGTATTCAGAGACACTATCACCGGTGAAACCAGAAAAAGAACAACTGAACCTTTAGCGAATTATAATATTCTTGTTCTCGATCAGCGATTCAATAAAAATTCTTCGATTTCCTTAATAAATACTAATGTTACGAGAGACGGACATTTCAGGGATGGTAATGTTTCGGCTTTTCTTTTTGATGTATATAACAAGTCTAATTCCTTCAATTTTGCCGGTGAAGCGAAAATGAGCAATGTAAATTTACCCGGACAAAATGTTACAGGCTTCGCTTCTGAACTTTCAGTCGATAGAACCAAAGGAAATATCAGGTATGGAGTATCACATGAATTTGCCAATGAAACCTATGATATCAATGACCTGGGCATAAGTTTTATAAATAATTACAACAACTTTTTCTGGAATACCTCATATCAGATCTTCGAACCTAAAGGCAACTATAATAGATACCAGATAAGTTTATTTGGGCAGCACTTAAGAA
>CBDTXN010000124.1:0-9030 GCA_965364455.1 uncultured Flavobacteriaceae bacterium | reverse complement strand
CAATTTGAGCCACGGCACTTTCAGCACGATCATAGATAACCTTACTATGACGTATTGCACTACCCTTTTCAAGAAAATAAATCCCAAGGCGATTTCCTCCCTGTACAATATGATCACTACCTACCTGATACCTGGAAATTTCAGAAATAGCTTTATTTCCAAAGTCATTATCAGGTAATTTTGTAACGAATTGCGTTGAAAGTCCCCACCTTTGCAAAGACGCAAGCGTATTAAACTCGGCACCGCTATAAGACACCTCAAATTCATTTGCCTGAAAAAACCGCAAATGTTCAGGTGGCGACAACCTCATCATCATTTCTCCAAAAGCTACAATACTTTTCATATGATCTTAATTTGAAAAAAGAAGATAGTTAATCTTCATATTTTTCAGAAATACAGCATTCCCTTTTTAAATTCCAAGAGCCTGGCCTCCACCAACCTGAATGGTTTCAGCCGTTAAGAATGCAGCATCGTCACTTACTAAAAATGATACTACTGAAGCTACATCTTCTGGTTGACCCAGCCTACCCAACATGATATTGTTTTTCCAGGAGGCAAAAACTTCCGGTTTAGTAGATTTAATTTGTGAATGAAACGGGGTATCTATAGTTCCCGGAGAAACTGCATTAACCCTAATACCATACTCAGCAAGATCTTTTGCCAGTGCCCTGGTTAAAGTGTGAACAGCTGCTTTGGAGGTCCCATAAATTCCCGCTCCGGGTCCACCAGCATTCCAACCGGCATTAGAAGTATAATTGATAATCGAGGGATGCTCTCCTTTTTTGAGGTAAGGAATAGCTGCTCTTGAAACAAAAAATGCTGAATCTAAATTTAAAGCCATTACAGACCGATAAAATTCTGTGGTCATTTCTTCAAATCTTGACCTACCGCCAAGCCCCCCGGCATTATTGATCACAGCATCTATTTTACCATATTTCTCTCCGATCTGTTTGATATTTGAAGATACTTCTTCTTCGTTGGTAACATCAAAACCATAATATTCTGCTTTGATCCCCTCTTTTTCCAGCTCTTTTACTCTTTCTGATCCTTTATCATCTTCAATTCCGTTTAGGATCACATGATAGCCATCCTTACCAAGTCTTTTGGCTACAGCAAATCCAATACCTCCAGTGGCACCGGTAATTACTGCTATTTTTTTCTTTGAATCATTCATAGTTATTTAATTTAATAGTTATTAGATATAAAACGTTTAATTGGATTCTATTTCAACTGGCTTGATTCTTCTAATCAAAATATATATAGATAACACAGCTAATGGAGCCAGAATAGAAATAATTATAAAAGCCGGCGTATACGATACTTCAGTAATTTTTGGGATAAGCCAGTTCATTATGATCACGGAGACAGCCGCAACGGTTCCAGCCAGGCCTGCGAGTGTTCCAACAGACGGACCTTTTAGCAAATCACTTGACAGTGTTTGAATGTTACCAATGGCAAACTGAAAACCAAATAGGACAATGGAAACGATATAAATGAAGGTCATTGGATTATCTCCCTGGACCAGAAAAATTATACCCATAAGGCCTAAAAAGATCAGGCTACCACCAATAAGAATAGAGAGTTTCCTGGAAAAATCTAATGAGTGCTTTTCCATTAATTTACCAGAGAACCAGCCTCCAGCAATACTTCCAGCCATTCCACCCAAATAAGAGATCCAGATTGTAGAACCAATCTCTTCTATACTAAATCCAAATTTAGAATTAAGATAAAGTGGCATCCATCCAACGAATAACCACCATATTGGTTCAATGAAAAATCTCGAAACCAGAACTCCCCAGGATTCTTTATAACTTAAGATTTTACCTACCGAAAGACCTTTTTCTTTCTTAGCGTTTTCATCAGGCACTATTCTGCCAGAAAGGATTAGGTCTCTTTCTTTTTCAGTTAACCATGGATGTTTCTCGGGAGTAGTTTTATTTATAATGAACCATGGAATAATCCATACAAATCCTATAATACCCAGAATGATAAAAGTGGTCCTCCAACCGAATTGAGCATATAAGAACGCAATTAAAGCCGGAGCCACTACACTACCTAAAGAAGCACCCGCATTAAATATTCCCTGGGCTATCGCCCGTTCTTTTACAGGGAACCACTCTCCATTGCTTTTTACAGCGCCCGGCCAGTTTCCAGCTTCTCCAAATCCTAAAAATGCTCGTACTATAGATAAGGAAACCAAACCTCTTGCAAAAGCGTGAAGAATAGCGGCCGTAGACCACAACGCTATTGAAAAAATAAATCCAAGACGTGTCCCAATTTGATCATATAGCTTACCAGATAAAAACTTACCAAGAGCATAAGTGACCATAAAAACATTCAGCATAACCGCATAATCAGACTCGTCCATACCAAGGTCTTTGCCCATCTCTGGCCACATGACTCCAAAAGCTGTTCTATCTATGTAATTTATAACGGTGGCAATACAAATCAATACTATTATCCACCACCTAAGTCCTCTTATCTTCATATTCACAGGTTTTCAGGTTAAAAATTCAGCCTGATTTTCAGACAATATTTACCTACAACCAATAGGGGAAACCCTATGGAGTTTTATATTTTACTAACCTGGAAAAAAGATATATTTTCTAGAAGAAGACTATATCAAGTAATTCCTGGTTTAAATAATTCTCTCTACTATTTATTAAACCTTTTTTGGGAGCGTGCAATCCCAAGACAGGTTATAAATCTACATTGTAGCAGTACTTATATAAACTTCTAAAATGTAATTTCATTTGCTTTTTAGCGAGTTTAGGGTCCTTATTCTCAATGGCCTCAAGAATAGATTTATGTTCTTCTATCGCAAGGAAAGCCTGGTTCTCATCACATACATGATATTTAGCAAAATTTGTAATGATTTCTGGCGTGATGGTGAGCATAAATGTATTTATGGTACTATTCCCGCTTGCTTTTGCTATAGCTAAATGAAACAATAGATCTTCCTGCACAGCGTCTTCTCCTTTAAGTGCTTTAGCGGTGTACGCCTCTAATGTTTGTTTTATATGCTTAAGTTGACTTTCTGTACGTCTCATAGCAGCCAACCGAACCGTTTTTAATTCTAATAAAATTCTTGTTTCAACCAGAGACTTAAAATCTGGGTCGTCCAAACTAATTATATCTGCCATCATTCCCTCAACAGCTATAGCTCCAATATCGGCCAGGTAAGTACCACTTTGTGGTACGCTCTTTAATATCCCATAAAATTCCAAAGTTTGAATCGCTTCCCTGAGATTATTCCTGCTAACCCCAAATTTTTCAGACAACATCCTTTCTGAGGGTAATTTATCACCAGGTTCTAAATTTTTGAAATTTATGTATTCACGAATTTTGGTTAAAATTGTATTTCGTGTTTGTTTCTGGAGTTCGATCTTTGCATATCCATCTACTTTCATCTATCAATATTTAACTTTAAAAAAATTGGTTAACCAAACTGGTTTTTCAAAATTAGGAAAATTTTCTTAGTTCAGGATTAAAGTGTTCTGCTAATTCAAAACTCATAAGTTTTATTGATTCCGCCAATATTAAATTTAGCGGAATCAATGATGGCTAACTCCATTCAAACCCTTCTAGAATTAACTTCCTTGATAGCCAGGATTTTGGGTAATAACCCCATCACTGGCCAGGATTTCTGATATTGGAATAGGAAACACAAAATAATTTGGATCTACAGATTGTTCTAATTCTTCATTAACGGTACCTGTTCGCACTAAATCAAACCATCTTTGTCCTTCAAATGCTAACTCTAGTCTTCTTTCCTCGTAAATGGCTTCTCTAACCAATGCTTGTGTATTTAGCTCATTGTGATCTAAAGGATTTAAACCCGCCCTTTCTCTAATTGGATCTAATAAATCCAGAACTTCTTCAGCAGAGGCACCATTTTCATTTAAAGTCTCTGCATATAATAAAATAGCATCTGCTAACCTTAGCTCTATCCAATCATGATCTGGACCTCCAGTTTGCGGATATTTTGGAGAAGCCATAAGTTCTTCATCTATTACCACTCCTCTTCTTAAAGTATCCTCAACTTCACCACTTTCGTCGAAAGCTGCAATTAGATCGGGATCTAATGGCATAAGAGCTTTAGTATCTAAACCTCCGTACCAAGACCAGAATTCTGACTCTGGGTATTCATCTGTAATTGAACTAGAAATTTGCGTTGCATAAATCACCTCTGAATTTAGATCATTTTCAAATCCAAAAATATCACCATAGTTAGCGTGCAAAGAAATTCCAGCTCCTGAAGCTCCATTTACAACCTCAGCTAGAAGCGGTTCAGCATTATTAAAATCACCTCTTTGTATATGAGCTTTTGCAAGCATACCCTGAGCTGCAATCATAGTTGCACGTCCATTTGATAGTCCTGAGTTATCCAGAGTTGCTATTGCGTCCTGGAAATCTGGAATGATTATGTTATCATATATATCGGCTACTGGCTGTCTCTCTAAAATAGATTTGTCTGAGGTACTGGGTGAAGCAGATAAATTTACTGGAACATCCCCAAATACCTTGACCAATTTGAAATAAGATAAGGCTCTTAAAAATTTTGCCTGCCCTATATGACTTGTATTTGTGGAGTTTTCAATTACATTATTGGCGCTTAAGATCGATTTGTATAAAGCCGAATAAAACGGTCTAAAGAATTGATCTTCCATAACAACGATATCACCGTTAAACCTATCAAAAGAAGGGTAAGGTTCTTCGTCCATCAACGCATTATCTGCTCTAAAATCTCCCATGACAGCTAAAGGAGTAACTGAACCATGCTGATAATAATATGCAGCATTTAATACTCCCTCAAAATCTTGCAATGAATTTGAACTAGCTATGTTTGGCGGATTTTGATCTAAATCACTTTCACAACCTACAGCTACTAGAATTACCACTAATAATAATTTATATACTGTTTTCATTTTTCAATCTTTAAAAATTAACATTCAAACCAAATGTAAAACTCCTTACAATCGGACTTGCTCCCACCTGAACACCGTAGGTAGTAGGTCCTAAATAACCATCATTGGTAATTTCAACACCTTCCGGATTAAAAGAGGTGTAATCATCAGACCATAAGTATAATAAGTTTGATGCCGCAACATATACTCTCACAGTGTTTAACCCCACCTGGCTCATGATTTCACGATCTAAGGTATAACCTAAAGTTAGGTTCCTTAAAGCAACATAAGAAGCATCTTGCACCTGCGCATCTAATTGATTTCTAGACTGGGTGTAGAATTCACCATTATGATCAGCTATACCATCACCGTTAGCATCAAAACTATCCATTACTCTTCCTCCAAATTCTGAATTGTAATAAATGGGATCTACATTAAATATATCTCCTCCCTGAGAACCCTGGAATTGGAAAGACATATCAAAGGCTTTAAATCTCATTTGGCTATTAAGACCCCAGTAAAAATCCGGGGTATTCTGACCAATCTTCACAAGATCTCCACCTTCTTCAACAGTCCTGGTTCTATCGATCACACCGTCACCGTTTTGATCTACCACGTAATATTCTGAACTGTTTACACCTATAGCTCTGGTTGGATCTTCTATAAATCTATCTTCTACTATACCGATAGTCTCTAATCCCCACATCTCACCAATCTCTCCGCCTACATAATTTCTAAACACAGGACCTCTACCACTCTGGCCGTAAATAACCTGTGGTAATTCGTCCAGACCACCTAGATCTGTGATTTCAGTCTCTACTGTAGAAAGATTGGCTCCTAATGTCCAGGTGAAATCATTCTCATAATCCTGAATAACAGCCCCAGATAATTCGAATTCTAATCCTGAACTCCTAACGTCTCCAGAATTTAGACGTATGGATGTGGTACCCAGAACTTCAGAAACACTTTGATTAATTAAAATATCTTCAATATCTGAAGTATAATAATCTGCGCTGAATCTTATTCGGTTATCAAAAAACCCTAGATCTATACCATAGTTGGTTTCTGTATTTGTTTGCCAGGTTAAGTTATCGTTCGCTACATCAGCTGGAATTAAATAGGCATTTCCTAGTACTGAGGCCTGAGGATTCAACAGACTTAATGAATTGTAAGCCCCTAAATCTGAGGTTGTTCCTAATGACCCCGTACTAAACCTTGGCTTCAATGTACTCAATAACTCAGAATTCCAGAAAGCTTCATTATGTACATTCCAACCTAAAGACAGAGCCGGGAATGTCTCAAATTTATTGTTCTTGCCAAATCTCGAGTCACCATCTCTTCTCACAGAAGCCGAAAACAGGTAGCGATTATCATAGGCATAATTAACCCTACCAAATACACTCCTTCTGGAAATGGTTTCATCCCTTTCAGTTACCTGAATATCCGCAGGATCCAGAAGGTTGTAGTTTATAATATCTCCAAAAGGTACATTGGTGCCATTCAAGGCATTACCCCTGGTATAAAGATTCTGAAATTCTAGTCCAGCTATGGCTGATATATCATGTTTCCCAATAACTTTATTGAAATTCAAGGTTGTTTCGCTTAAAACAGAAGATCTTTTTACATCAGTCTGATCCAGGTTCGTTTGATTTGATCGCGCCCTGGAATCAAATTCAAGTCCTCTCCAGAAATAGTCCTGAGTGTCCCTGATATCTGCCCCCAAGACGGTTTTAATATTCAAACCTTCCAAAATAGCATATTCTAGATAAGAAGTGATATTTGCGAAATACGTTTTTTGATAACGGTCTGTATTATCAAGTTTCGTTGCTGGTCCCGCATCACCAGATCCACCAATACCATTACCACTTCTACCATAATGCCATTCCTGTGCCGTATCACCCGGTTCTAAAGTATAAATACTATTATTAAATGGAGCGTCACCTCCTCTATAACCAGCATCAAACGGATCCAGACCTAAAGATTGCGCTTGTTGATCTAATTGCTGAACGAATGCTATTGATGCTTCCGTATGATAAATAGGATGTATATTATAGGCTCTTATAAGGTCCCTCATATCCCATCCTACAATATCTCGTTTAGAGGCAAATCCGTTGAAACTTACTCCGGCTTTAAATTTATCACCCAATTTTGTATCAACATTCAAACGTGCATTTACTCGTTCAAAGGCCTGATCTAATACGATACCTTCAGTATTCTGGTAACCAACTGAAGCGAAATAATTAGCATTTTCACTACCACCACTCATGCTAAAGTCATGGTTATTACTATATCCATTTTTGAAAAGCCAGTCTTCTACCGCCACTACATCTGGAGCATTAGCATAGGCATTGATCTTATAATCTACAAAGGCTGGGTCTAATTGGGAAACATCATATCTGCCGCTGGCAATACCTTCCTCTAAAGTATTCGCCCATTCTCCAGCTGTCATATTTATATTATCATTTTTATATCTACTTGATATACTTACGTAACTATTATAGCTGAAAGTAGGCTTTCCTTCTTTTCCTTTTTTAGTTGTTACCAGTATAACCCCATTAGCTCCCCTTGAACCATAAATAGCAGCAGATGCAGCGTCTTTCAAAACTTCGATACTTTGAATATCATTAGGGTTTACCGTTGCTAAACTTCCTGAAATGGGATACCCGTCAACTACAATTAAGGGATCTGAGTTTCCATTGATCGAAGATGCTGCTCTAACCTGAATTTTTGGATCAGCACCTGGAGCTCCATCCTGATTCTGAATTAAGACACCAGATAATTTACCACCGAGGGCTTCATCCACCCTGGTTGCCTGAATTCCTGCTACATCATCACCATCTACCTGTGCGATCGCACCAGTTAAATGCGATTTTTTACGAGAACCATACCCTATTACCACAATATCATCCAACTGCTCTGAACTTGAAACAAGTTCTACATTCTGGATTTCTTGTCCATCTACTGGGATCTCTTGGTTTTCAAATCCCAAATAGGAGAATAAAAGAACGTCACCCGGAACTACATCGATTTCGTAATTACCATCAAAATCGGTTACTACGCCCGTATTAGTTCCTTTAATAAATACATTCACACCACCCAGGGGGATATTATCATCCTGCGAAGTTACATTTCCGGAAAGCGAATAACTTTCCTGAGCAATTAAAGATAAATGGCATAAAATCGCCATCATAAAAATTGCTGTGGTTTTCCAATTCATAAGATTTCATTTAATTAAATTAATAATTCAACCTAACCAAGTAGAGTTCATTGCCCAGCCAAGAATTGGCAACCAAAATGCTTTTTTAAATTACTTATGAATTGGTATCTTTGCAATACTTGTCAATTTTAAGTAATTCGACATTAGTTTAAATAACTTCTCTCTATGAAGTTTGATTTTAAAGGATAGGCGTGCACCTATCCTTTATTTTTTTACCATTCTTAACCACACTTTTAATTGGTTATCCAAATTGGTTTCCCAAACTGGTTTACCAAATATAACCGGTTTTTTTTGTTAAACAAAACTTAATTGCTTTTTTTTCGATTTTTAGGCAAAAAATTTAGTGATTATCAGTTTTAAGGCACAAAAAATTAAGAGAATGCAAGAGCCCTGTTAACTCAAGGTTAGTATCAGCAAAAAACGTAGCTTGATTTGCAACCAGAGAAATCACTAAAGAAATTATAATTTCAGTTATTACTTCCTTTGGAAAATATTAAAATAGTCTGCTTGAGAATTAAAAAAGTACAGACTCATGGTTAAGGGATTTTCTTTTTAACCCTATCGTTTATTAATTGGTTTTATCCCCAAAATAGGATACCCCGCCACCACTTAAAAAATCCTCCCTAACCGGACTAAAGGTGTCAATCAACATTCCTTCCTCCAGGCAAACTGCACTATGCATTCACTTTGGATCGAAATATACACCGTCTCCTGCCTCTACAATTTTCTTTTCTCCATCAATTTCAAATTCAAATTTTCCGGAAACACAATAACTAGCTTGGGTATGAAAATGTTGATGAGGTGAACCCAATGCCCCTTTTTCAAATTTCACTTGCACCATCATGATTTGGTTATCGTCCCCTCCCACCTTTCTTGCTACACCTCCTCCAAGTTCTTCCCATTCCA
>CBDTXN010000123.1:0-9121 GCA_965364455.1 uncultured Flavobacteriaceae bacterium | reverse complement strand
CAAATAGAAAACACGGAAATATTCCACTATAAATCGAAAGGCTGAAAGAATTTTCAGCCTTTCTTGTTTTTGGTGGTCGTCATGCTGAACTTGTTTCAGCATCTCAAACTTATAATCTCCTCTTATTGGGATCCTGAAACAAGTTCAGGATAAGCAATAATTTACAAAAACCTTAATCATGAAATTCAAAAAGATCGTTTGTGTAGACGAAACCAAATTAAATGAAAAAGCTATTTCTCAACTGGAAAACTATGCTGAGGAGGTAAAAGTTTACCATGACTATCCTGAATCTGAGCAAGATACTATAGAAAGAATCGGAAATGCTGATGCACTCATCGTGTCCTGGAGAACACCAATAGGTAAGGGGATCCTTGAAGAATGCAGTGATCTAAAATATATCGGGATGGCTTGTAGCCTTTATGATGATGAATCGGCTAATGTAGCGGTTAATTTTGCCAGAGACAGAGGGATTACCGTAAAGGGAATTCGTGATTATGGAGATCCCGGGGTAGCAGAATTCATTATTTCTGAACTCATACAGCTATTGAATGGTTACAATGGAAAACAATGGAAAGAAACGCCTCTTGAACTTACAGGTCTTAAGATCGGAATTATTGGTTTTGGGGTGACCGGGCAATTGCTTGCCGATTGTCTTAAACCGTTTGGTGCTGAATTATATTATTTCAGCAGAACCAGGAAACCTGAATTGGAATCTGAACATCTAAAATATTTAGAACTGGAAGAACTGCTGCAGACATGTGAAGTGATATCCTTCCATTTACCTAAGAATACAGAGTTGATCGGTTCAAAGGAATTTGAAAAATTTGGTGATGCAAAGATTTTGATCAATACATCACTGGGCTTACCCTTTAATGAGAAAGCATTCTTCGATTGGATAAATTCTGGATCTAATTATGCGATCTTCGACGGGGATGGGAAAAAAGAGCTTTCCCACGAAACCGAATCTTTGCAAAATGTCATTGCCCATAGGTCGAGTGCTGGTTGGAGTAAACAAACACGTGTAAGGCTTTCAGAAAAAGTGCTACAAAATATTGCCGAATATTGCACCAATAAGTGATTTCAATAAAGCTTTGTAACCATTGTTACTGAAAATAGGGCTTTGTTATCGTTTATTTGCAACTCAATAAAAAACGCTTATGGATTTTATATTACAACCCTGGCCCTGGTATGTGGCCGGACCATTGATCGCACTGATCATGTTCTTACTGATCTTCCAGGGAAGACAGTTTGGAATGTCTTCTAATTTAAGGACGATATGTACTATGTGTGGTGCCGACTCAAAGGCAAACTTTTTCGATTTCAACTGGAGGGCACAAAAATGGAACCTTATTGTAATCGTAGGTGCTGCCTTAGGCGGATTTATCGCCATGAATTTTCTTACGGCCAATCCGGCTGTGGATATTAACCCGGATACAGTTGCAAATTTAAAATCACTTGGATTCGAAAGTTCAGGAGGAGCTTATTTACCGGATGAATTATATAGCCTGGAGGCCCTTACCAATTGGAAATCACTAACAATTTTGATAATTGGAGGATTCCTTATTGGTTTTGGAGCAAGATGGGCCGGAGGATGTACTTCTGGACATGCCATTTCAGGCTTAAGTAATTTACAGTTGCCATCCTTAATAGCCGTAGTTGGATTCTTTATTGGTGGCCTGGTAATGATCCATTTATTGTTTCCCCTAATATTTTAAGATATGAAAGTTATAGGATATTTATTTACAGGAATATTATTCGGAATCGTGATGTTCAAGTCTGAAGCCGCTTCATGGTTCAGGATATATGAAATGTTCAGGTTTGAAGCCTTTCATATGTACGGAATCATTGGATCTGCGCTGGTACTGGGAGTTCTCGGTATACAGCTGATAAAGAGAAGGAAGATGAAAGATGTGAACGGAGAAGAGATCCAGTTCATTCCGAAAAATAGAAGTTTTAGCAGGTATATGTTTGGAGGGATCATATTTGGTCTTGGCTGGGCGCTTGCAGGCGCATGTCCTGGCCCAATTTATACCCTGATAGGTGCAGGTTATGTTTCAGTGATCGTAGTATTTCTTGCCGCGATCTTTGGAACCTTTGTATATGGTTTACTGAGAAATAAACTACCACATTAAAATTTAAAAGGGTCAGATGATATTTTCTGACCCTTTTTTCATTCTCTACTAATTAAATTATTTTACTCTTTCAGCTTTTAGATAAAGTTCCTGAGATTGGATTTTTTCTATCATATCTCTTCCTTTATCGGCTGCTGCTTTCCATTTTTCAGAATCATGAATTTTCTCGTAGGTAGCTGAATCTGGCCATACACCTTCCATGAAATAACTATAATTATCGTGCTCATCGGTTATTTTATATAAATGATAACCTGCCTCGGGATGGCCTTCTTCACTAATGGCTTGGTTCATTTGCTTAAGAAAATCATTCAATTGCTTTTCACTAACTCCTTCAGGAAGTTTAAATAGATGAAGACTTTTTTTACCGGCAGCATACGCATTGCTTTTGAATTCTACCTGGATCACTTCAAATGGCTTATCTCCTAAGTTTTTTGGTTGATGTTTGGCTTTATCTACCCAAACTACATCACCAGCATTCCCAGCCATTTCCATTTGCTTGCCATCTTCAGTTTTCATTTGAGCTTTATGATCTGTAAGGAATACTGCTACTCCTTCTGGATGGCTATGCATTTTAGACTCTTCTCCGGGACCGTATTGAATACGTAACACCCGAACTTTGTCATTATCTACTTCTACTTTGTAATGCTCAGGATCGATTTTAGTTGCATCCTGGGCATTTATATTCGGGATCTGTAGAATAAGTAATAAGATGGTTCCGAATATTATATTTAATTTTTTCATAAATCTGGAATTATACCCAAATGGGTTTTATGTATAGTTTTTTTTATTTCAACTGTTGCCAAATCTTCGTAATGGCTCTTTAGCGGGCCTGAAATCCATCCCGAGTTCCTGCCGGGCCAGTTCATTACTATAAACTGTCCTGGGGTTTCCAGCTGGTTTATCACCATTCAGCATTTTGGAAATGTCTGATATTCGCCAGCTTTCACTTGTCAATAAATAATTCTTACCGTGATTCCCACTTAATGTAGCTGTCCTGTAAACTGCTTCTGCCACATCTTCAACATCTACAAGGGCAAATTCAACATCTTCATTAAAGAGAGTTTGGATAAATGGCCCTGGAGCATTTCTAGATTTGAAAACCCGTTGTAGGTTCACCGAGGTTGAATCTTCCCTATTTGAAAGCGGATCACCGACAACGGTTACCGGAGAAACGGTGACTATCTCGGTATTTAGATCAGAATTACTGTCTATGAACTTCCTTACGGCCTGGTCTGCATAATATTTCGCCTGGGCATAAGGGATATTGGCTTCGTCAAGATATGGATCGTCCTCTTCAGTATATAGATGATCTGGATCCCTTCCCGCCACGGGATAAGGGAAAGATGTATTATAAGCAGCTACGGAAGCAATGAAAACAATTTTTTCAAGATTCTTATTTTCGGTGACCACCTTCAGGAAGTTTTCAGTCCCTTTTATCGTTGGTTCAAAAAGATCCCTTTTTGCATCCTCAACCCCTAATTGAAAAGGTGTTCCGCTATGAATAATGATATCACAATCTTTAGAAAAACTCTTTAAGGATTCCAGATCCTGTACATTGAGATCTTTGATGGAAAGGCGATCCTCGTTGCCAAGTTCAAAAAGATGTTCATATTTATCGCTTTTTGAAATATTGGTGACAGATACTTTTACAGTATGCCCTTCATCCAAAAACTTTTTAGTGATGTAACTTCCAATAAAGCCTGCACCACCTGTAATCCCTATTGTTTTCATATTAGTTAAGTTTTAATGACCTATTCCTGGTTTTCCTGAATCGTATCCAGGGATTGTGCAGACATCATGCCTATAGAATTATCCCAATATCCATGCTCCCTAACGATCTTCCCATTTTCAAATCGAGCAGTTAAATGCACGGGAACAGTTATTTTTTTATCGGTTCCCGCAAAGGTTGCCGTCCAGTCTCCCCAGTAATTTACCCAGGTATGTCCATCATCTGTTAGCACCATTTCGTAATCATTCTCTTCTGGGACAAACCCATAGCTGGAAAAATCTTCGACCCCTTGTCTTTGATTTTTAATAACAGTATCGATGCTCATTGCTCCTGAACCATTATGGTATATCTGGGCAGTATCTGCATAATGCTTTTTCATGGCGTCCCAGTTTCCATTTTCGTAATCTTTGATTGCTGCTTTTAATGTGTTGATCTCTTCAGAATCCTGAGTATACCTTACAGCTTCTTCTTTTTCCTTAGGTTCGTTACATCCTATGGCAAATATGGCCACAAGGAGTACTATGAATAACTTTTTCATCTTATTTGAATTTAGGTTTTGTATAATTTATTCTTCAGGTTGGTAAGCAAGATCTGGTCTCATACTTCCGCGTTTTACGGTATATGCATCTACATATTCGAACATTTCATCGAATAATTTACGCCCAGCATCACCTATTAATTCTTGATTTTCAGCACTTCTTGTGGCGTAATCCATAGCATCTTTAGCTGATATTACTGCTACGTAGTAATCACCCACATTTCCAAAACCACTTCGGTATATCCTATAATGCATTTTAGAATTATTTGCGGCGTATAGATCTTTCAATTCCTTAAGTTTTCCCGCCACCTTTTGCATATTGGCTGGTGTAACATCCAATCTATGCCAAACACGATAGTCCTGGCCTTCAGTGGTCATCGAGAGTCCATCAGGCATATAAGAAAGGTTAGGGATAAGAACGGTAATGTAATCACCATGATTATCATAGCATTTATTAAAGTTCTCGAACATTTTATTGAATTTATCATCGCCTACCTTTTCTCTTAGATCTTCGAAATTCATGTTTTGAACATCCCCAAGGTTCTCAATTGGAGTAATAGATAGATATGTGCCATCATACATGGAGGCAACAGACCATTGCATATCTTTCACATTGTTTTCCTTGCAGGCTGTAACCAGGTCTTTGGAAACTTTTTCATATTCGTTCATCATGGATGGTTTAACCTGATCTTCATGAATCCAGAATGCCTGGTTTTCGCCTTCCTGTGCCCAAATACTTATAGACATTAGTAAACAAATAATAGAGCCTGTAATTTTTAGTTTTAAATGCATAATATTGATTTAAATAGTTAGTAAAAATTAAATTACCAGGCATAGTAGGGAAGTTGTATCTTCAGGTAATTTTTAGAAAGGAGCTATCAGGGTTTGGGCCACCTGTAACTTTTTATAACTCTCCATTTACCATTTGTTCTTTTAGCAATATTTACTACTTCCATGTCAATCGTATTATCCTCTCCTTTGATATTTAAGAATACCTTATCATGGTAAAAAAAGATATCATCTGTAAGTAGATCTTCAGAAACGTTTCTAAAAGATATGGTCGCTTTTGATTCAGCAAAAAAGTCATTGTATAATTTCCTGATCTCATCAGTGCCAGTAACTATGGTTCCGTCAAAATTATGGATAGTAGCATCATCTGCATATAATTTCAAAATGGTTTCTGTATCTGAGTTCTTTACTGCTTCAGAATATGCATCTCTTAGGTTTTGCAGGTTCTTATAGACCTTTTGTCCATAGGAAACATTAGTGATCAACAAAAAACCAAACACTATAAATATTAACCTTTTCATATCAAAAATTTTAGTTTTGCACATAAGATAACTCAGGTTTCAGATGCCCTGTAACTCGTTCTATATCTGAGAATGTACTTTCTATTTTATCCCTTAAGGCCTCGCCTTTGTCGCCAAGCATACTCATATTCTCTTCCCGGCGTTTTTCCAGATCTGCTGCATCTTTAGCTGCTACTGCAACCATATAGTAATTCCCCATATTTCCGAATCCACTTTTATAAAGTCTGTAATGGATCTTTGAATTATTATCTTCATACATCTTTTTTACGTACCTGGCCAATTCCTCTGCTTTTTCAGCACCTCCCGGGGGAATGTGATAGAATATTAATTCCCTGTAATCCTGGCCTGCGGGGGTTTGAGTGATTCCTCCTGGCATATATGAAAGTTCCTTATCCAGTCTTAAAATATAATCCCCATGTTTAGAATAGGTGCCGTCATAAGCATCAAAAAGATCATCGTATGCTTCTTTACCTAATTTCTTCTCCAGGTTTTCAAAAGGATTTTTATCCAGATCGGCCATATTGTCTATAGGTGAGAGATACATAACCCTGTTATCATCAGAAACAAAGGTGATCCAGTCCATTCCCTTCATCTTTTCTCTTTTAGCTACGTCTGCAAGGTTTTTATCACCCTGGTGATGTTTGTCCATCATTCCGTCTATCACATGGTCTTCATGAACCACGTACATTTGGTAACGATCCTTTTGGGCATAGGTCGAAACGCACATTAATATCGCAAGTATCAATGTGATGAAATTTGCTTTCCTTGAATACATTGTTTAATTGTTTTGGTTTGTGATCAGGAATTTAGGAAGTAAAGCCCATGTGCGTTCATCACTTAGGACGAAGACACTGTTTTTTTTTCCGAAGAGCGATAAATTTTTACCGGGACAGGGAAAAGCCGGATTTTTTAACTTTTGAAGAGTTTAAATGACCTGCAAATGCTTGAATAGTTCCTTTCTCATATTTTTACTAAGTGGCAACGATCTGCCAAAGATCACCACATAATTTCCGCCAATTTCATCAATATGAGAAATATTAACTACGTAAGAACGGTGTATTCTAAGAAACCTGTTATCCAATAGTTTTTCATCTACCTCCTTTAAGGTGGTCACAAGCAGGTATTTTTTGTCATTGGTAAAGACCTTGCAATAATTTCTATCTGCTTCTATATACTGAATATCGTCTAGTGAGATCTTGATCATTCGATCCCGGTGTTTTATAAAAATACGATCCTTGAATATACAATGCTCTTTTTGATCGAAAAGGCCTCTTTTTGGAGTTTTCTGGAATCTTTTTAATGGTTTGTTTAAATGCTTTTTCAGAAGGTCCTTTTTTCGCTTTAGGGAATCTGGCATTAAATTTTCAATAGTTTCGGCAGTACGTTTATTGAAGTACACGATGGGGGATGAAGACGGGTTTTCTTTGGGATCGGGTAATTCGAGCCCATTAAGCTGACCTTTTAATTTATCATCCAATAGGATGAGATCTGGTACCTCCTGTTCTAAAAAATGAAGAGCATCTTTAGTCCTTGAAAATATTCCAGTTATTTTATAACCAAGACGATTTAGTTGCAAGGATAACCTTGCAGCCATAGGAATATCATTTTCAACAATAATTATTTTTTCCTGCGTGGCCATACAGTAAATTTTTATAAAGATACTGAAACTATTGAAAATCAATAAAATAGAGAGTCTATCTTATCTTCGAGCTTTTTGGTGAAGTCGGGTAAAATGAAGGTAAGGTGATATGGTACTTAACCACTATAATCCTTATGCTAATTACGGTAAGTGTAGTGGCAATATAGATAATATCACTATCTACCCCCATATCATATAGGGTAACATAGGCCAAAGCACCAATAAGACAGGCAGTGGCGTAGATCTCTTTTCTGAAGATCACCGGGATCTCATTACATAGAATATCCCTAATTACACCACCAAAGGTTCCCGTCACAGCACCTAAGGCTACAGAAATTATAGGATCTAAACCGTTTTGTATACCGGTTTCCACACCGGTAATGGTAAAAACTCCTAAACCAATTGTATCGAATAGGAAAAGTGATTTTTTGAGATAGTTTAGTTTATTTCGGAATACGATGGCGATAATGGTGACAATTCCTATTAAATAAACATAAACAGTGTTCTCCATCCAGGTAACAGGAGTGCTCCCGATTAGGACATCACGAATAGTTCCGCCCCCAATTGCGGTGACGAAGGCAATAATAAAGATTCCGAAAAGGTCCAGGCGACGATTCATGGCTGAAAGCGCTCCCGAAATGGCGAATGCGATGGTTCCCAAGACATCCAGTATGTTAAACAAACTCAATTCCATGCTTGGCAAAGGTAATTTTATCTTTTAAATTTGCCGAAACCGACGGAAATTTCTGTCTTTATTTTCGTGGTTTATCAACAAATAGAGGATCTTAATAACAATATGTGTAAGGTTTCCATCTAACAACCTACTTTTATACAGTGAAAAATAAATAAAATGAGTGATACTATAGAGAGAGTAAAGTGTTTGATCATAGGTTCAGGACCTGCAGGATATACTGCAGCTATTTATGCTTCCCGTGCAGATCTTAAACCATTAATGTACACTGGAATGGAACCTGGTGGACAACTTACCACCACAACTGAGGTAGATAATTTCCCGGGATATCCGCAAGGTATCGATGGTCCCAAGATGATGATGGATCTTCAGGAACAGGCCGAACGTTTTGGTACTGAAGTTAGAATAGGTATGATTACTGAAGTGGAATTTTCCAAAAAGATTGGTGGAATTCACAGGGCATGTGTAGACAATTCTAAATGGATCGAAGCTGAATCTATTATTATCTCTACCGGTGCAACGGCTAAGTATTTAGGTTTGCCAAGCGAGCAAAAGCTTCGTGGTGGCGGAGTATCTGCATGTGCTGTTTGCGACGGATTCTTCTATAAAGGTCAGGATGTAGCTATTGTAGGAGGTGGGGATACCGCTGCTGAAGAAGCGACTTACCTTGCTAATATTTGTAATAAAGTAACTATGCTGGTTCGTAAAGACTATATGAAGGCTTCCAAAGCCATGCAGCATAGGGTTGAAAATACTAAGAATATCGATCTTAGATATAACACAGAGGTTGACGAGATCCTGGGAGATCAGGTAGTAGAAGGTCTAAGAATGGTAAATAACCAGACCGGAGAAAAAGAAGAGATTGATATCACCGGATTCTTTGTAGCTATTGGACATAAACCGAATACTGATATTTTTAAGGACTGGATCACTATGGATGATACCGGTTATATCATCACTGAAGGTAAGTCTACCAAAACTAATATCCCTGGGGTATTTGCTTCTGGAGACGTACAGGATAAGATATATCGCCAGGCAGTAACCGCTGCGGGGACAGGATGTATGGCTGCACTTGATGCTGA
>CBDTXN010000122.1:0-9241 GCA_965364455.1 uncultured Flavobacteriaceae bacterium | reverse complement strand
TGGTCACGCCGATTTTGGTGGAGAGGTAGAACGTGTTCTTAACATGGCCGATGGGGTATTGCTATTGGTTGATGCCTTTGAAGGTCCAATGCCGCAGACGCGTTTCGTACTTCAGAAGGCGATCGATCTTGGGTTAAAACCTTGCGTAGTCGTAAATAAAGTAGATAAAGAAAACTGTACTCCGGAAGAAGTTCATGAGAAAGTATTTGATCTTATGTTCGAACTTGGTGCTGAAGAATGGCAGCTGGATTTCCCAACCGTATATGGTTCGGCGAAGAACAACTGGATGAGTGAAGACTGGAAGCACCAGACTGAAAATATCGAACCATTACTTGATATGGTTATCGAACATATTCCTGCTCCAAAAGTTGATACTAGTGGTACTCCGCAAATGTTGATCACTTCGCTGGATTTCTCTTCATTTACCGGTCGTATCGCGATTGGAAGATTACAGAGAGGAATTTTGAAAGAGAATCAGCAGGTTTCATTAGTGAAGCGTGATGGAAGTATCAAAAAAACGAGAATAAAAGAACTTCATACTTTCGAAGGTTTAGGCCGTAGAAAGATCGAAGAGGTTCAGGCTGGAGATATATGTGCGATCGTAGGACTTGAAGGATTTGAAATAGGTGATACTGTTGCCGATTTTGAAAATCCTGAAGGTTTGAAAACGATCCGTATCGATGAGCCAACGATGAGTATGCTTTTCACGATCAACGATTCCCCTTTCTTCGGAAAAGACGGAAAGTTCGTGACTTCAAGACATATTAAAGAAAGACTGTATAAGGAACTTGAGAAGAACCTTGCCCTTAGGGTAGAGGAAACTGATAGTGCCGATAAATTTATGGTTTTTGGTAGAGGTGTACTTCACTTATCTGTTCTTATCGAGACAATGAGACGTGAAGGTTATGAACTTCAGATTGGTCAGCCACAGGTAATTATTAAGGAAATTGACGGGGAGAAATGTGAGCCTATAGAAGAGCTAACCATTGACCTTCCGGAAGATGTTTCTGGTAAAGCCGTTGAGATGGTTACCATGAGAAAAGGTGAGATGCTTAGCATGGAAGCAAAAGGAGATAGAATGAATATTCAGTTCCTTATTCCATCAAGAGGTATCATCGGGTTAAGAAACCAGTTGCTTACGGCTACTGCCGGAGAAGCGATCATGGCACATAGATATAAAGAATACCAGCCGCTTAAAGGTGGAATTCCTGAAAGACAGAACGGTTCTTTAGTTTCTATGGAAAAAGGAAAAGCTATTCCTTATTCTATCGATAAACTTCAGGATAGAGGTAAATTCTTTGTAGATCCGGGTGAGGATATTTATGAAGGTCAGGTTATTGGTGAAAACTCCCGTCAGGACGATATGGTAGTTAACATTACTAAAACCAAGAAGCTTTCTAACGTACGTTCTTCGGGAGCAGATGATAAAGCGAAGATCGTTCCTGCGATCAAGTTCTCTTTGGAAGAAGCTTTGGAATATATTCAGAAAGATGAATATGTTGAGGTTACTCCAAATCACCTTAGACTTAGAAAAGTTCTTTTAACGGAAAATGAAAGAAAAAGATCTAAAGCGATCTAATTAGAATTATATATTACTGAAAAGCCTGCCGTAAGGCGGGCTTTTTTATGAAATTGAAATTATGACTGAATTTTTAGGGATCACTATCACAGAATGGATTGGCTATCTGGCTTCCTTTTTTGTAGGTATATCTTTCTTTATGAGGAATATTATTACCCTGCGTTATGTGAACAGCATTGGATGCTTGTTTTTTATAGTTTATGGCTTTCTGCTAGACTCATGGCCGGTGATTATAACTAATTTTGTTATTGTTTGTGTGAACTTTTATTACCTGTTCATCAATAAGAAGCAGGTTCAGGAAGCGTAATGATTATCTTAATCGCCGTACCTGTTTTTTGCGGCAATAGCTGCACCCAGGATGCCGGCGGTATTTCTTAATTTCGCTGGAGCTAGTTTTGTATTCACCTCGAGGTGATCTTCATATTTTTTCCAATGTTTAGAAATTCCTCCGCCAACAAGAATTAGATCGGGATTTAGAACCTTAAAGATATGATTCAGGAAAATATTGAACCTGGAAGCCCATTCTTTAAAACTAAGATCTTCCTTTTTCTTTATAGATGATGCGGCCCAGTCTTCGACTTTCTCATAATCATTCAAAGATAATTGGCCGAGTTCAAAATTCGGGATCAATTGGCCATCAAAGTATGCGCCACTTCCCAGACCGGTTCCAACGGTTATCATAAGGGTAAAACCATCTTCATCCTGACCGGCGCCATAATTAACCTCTGCCAGTCCGGCGGCATCTGCATCATTGATCACAGTGAAGTCAAATCCGGTAGTTTTTTCAAAGAGTTCCTCGACGTTAACGCCAACCCATTTTTTACTAAGATTACCTTCATCTTTACAGATCCCTTTTTTTATGATGGTTGGGAAACCACATCCTACAATTCCCTGGTAATCGAAATGTTCCACAATAGATTTTACAACCTGGGCCATCTCTTCGGGTTCCCGGGATTCAGGGGTTGGAATTCTGAATCTTGGTTCAGTTAATTCCCCTGTCTGGAGATCCACAATAGCACCTTTTATTCCCGATCCTCCTATGTCTATTCCTAATATTTCCATTAGATTGATTGTAGTATTTACAAGTTATCAAAAATGAATTTCTTCGGAAAGGATTTTGGAAATGATTAAGAGGTTGTGAAAATTGAAATTTTCGTCATGCTGAATTAATTTCAGCATCTTTTTGAATGTAAATGAGTTAATTAGGAGATCCTGAAACAAGTTCAGGATGACTTTTCGAATAGAACTTTTGTTAAATCAGGCTTTTTGGTTATTTGAAGAACTTTCCCTTTTCATTTAAACCGACTTCTGAACAACTTCAAAAACCCTTTGCCCATCACATTTCAATGTTTTGGAAGGATATTTCAAAAGCAAAGCGTAATCATGAGTGGCCATTAAGATCGTATTTCCATTTTTGCTGATCTCCTGCAATACCTCCATAACTTCTACTGCAGTTTGCGGGTCAAGGTTCCCGGTAGGCTCATCGGCAAGGATCAATTCTGGATCGTTCAATAATGCTCTTGCAATGGCAACTCTTTGCTGTTCACCACCAGAGAGCTGGTATGGATATTTAAAACCCTTGGTTTTCATACCTACCTTATCCAAAACTTCATCGATCTTACTATCCATTCCCTTCTTGTCTTTCCAGCCTGTGGCTTTAAGCACGAAAAGTAGATTGTCTTTAATATTTCTGTCGGTAAGCAATTTAAAATCCTGGAATACCACCCCAAGTTTTCTTCTCAAATATGGAATATCCTTTTCTTTTAGAGTCCGCAGGTTAAAATCTACAATATGGCCTTCCCCTTCAGTAAGTGGAAGGTCGCCATATAGAGTTTTCATAAAACTACTTTTCCCGGTTCCGGTTTTTCCGATTAGATAAACGAAATCACCTTTGTTTACAGTTACATCTACTTCAGATAAAATAAGGCTTTCGCGTTGGTAAATGGCTGCATTTTTTAGTTCCAGAACAGGTTGAGACATGAAATAGGCGGTTTGGTTGTTTCTCTGAGTTAATTCAAATTTAATAATTGATCGGGAAGTTTAAATTTCAGACTTAAACCTTCAGATCAAAAATCTAATAATTATAGATCCATAACGGCTTTCAAATATACATTTTTCAGAATGTGGATACATACTTTTTTTTGCATTAACATAATTATAGAACTTTATCGGCGTTATAGAATCAAGCTTTAAATTATCTTTGAATTCCAATCTAAAACACCATAAATGACACTTAAGAGAGCTTACCTGCTGGTCTTTTTTATATCTATCTCATTTTCTGCTATTTGCCAGCAATCTGCGGCTTATACTCATGAGCTGGTTGACTTTAACCGTGCTCTGGAATTGTATAATAATCAGCAATATCTGGCGGCTCAAAATCTTTTTGATGAGGTCCTTGAGGAGACCGAAGATGAAAAGATCAAAGGTGATGCCGCTTACTATATCGCCAATGCTGCGGTAAGGATGAATCAGCCGGGAGCAGACAGGTTAATGGAGAATTTCGTGACCCGGTATCCAACTAGTACAAAAACCAACTCGGCATATCTTGATGTTGCCGATTATTATTTCCAGACCGGGAAATATGCGCTTTCCAGAAGATGGTATGATCGTGTAGATGAAAATGCAATGAGCAAAAAGGACCGTGAACGTTATTACTTTAATAACGGTTATGCTTATTTCAGATCCAATAATTTCGAAGAAGCTCAGACATATTTAAATAGAGTTCGTGACTCTAAGGAATATGGCTCCCAGGCTAAGTATTACCTTGGTTATATAGCTTACGAAGGTGATGATTATGAAGAGGCAAACGAATATTTTGAAGAAGTAAAAGGAAACGACAGATACTCTGAAGATCTTTCTTATTTCCAGGCTGATATGAATTTTAAGCTTGGAAATTTTGAAAAGGCCATAGAGCAGGGGCTGGAGCAACTACCAAAATCCAACCGTCAGGAAATACCTCAGTTGAATAAGATCATTGGGGAAAGTTATTTCAATCTAGAACAATATGAAGAGGCCATTCCTTACTTGAAAGGTTATAACGGAATGCGCGGTAAATGGAATAATACAGATTATTACCAGTTAGGTTACGCTTATTACAAACAGGGAAATTATGAAGCCGCTATCAATGAGTTCAATAAGATCATTGATGGTAAGAATGCTATTGCCCAAAATGCCTATTATCACCTTGCTCAGTCTTACCTGGAATCAGATCAAAAACAACAGGCACTGAATGCATTTAAAAATGCCAGTGAAATGGAGTTCGATGCGAAAATTCAGCAGGACGCCATGCTTAACTATGCCAAGCTTAGTTATGAAATTGGAAACTCCTATGAGAGTCCGTCGCAGGTGCTTATTAATTATCTGAATAAATATCCTGATACTGAAAATAGATCTGAGCTGGAAAGTTTACTGATCGACTCTTTTATAACTTCAAAGAATTATGAAGAGGCGATGAGGTTACTGGAAAACAACAGGAATTTCAGCGATAAGCAGGCATATCAAAAAGTAGCATATTTCTACGGGTTGGAGCTTTTTGATGAAGGAGATTATGAAGCAGCGATAAATAACTTCGACAAGGCCTTAAAGGAACCACGTGATCAGGATATCACTGCAAAAGCGACCTTCTGGAAGGCTGAAAGTGAATACAGCATTAACAGAATGCAGGACGCAATTCTAGGTTACCGCGAATTCAAAGGAATGAGTGCTGCTAAGAATACCGATGAATATACAGATCTGGATTACAATATCGGGTATGCTTACTTTAAAAAGAACGATTATTCACAGGCGGTAAATTATTTCAAATCTTATACCTCCAGTTCTAATGCTGAAGGAGCCAAGAAAAACGATGCGCTGCTGAGACTGGGAGATACTTATTATGTTACCAGCCAGTACTGGCCGGCAATGGAGGCTTACCAGAATGCCATTGATAATGGAGTAAGCAACGCCGATTATGCTGCTTTTCAGAAAGCTATAAGCTATGGATTTGTAGACAGGAATGATACTAAGATCGAGGAGCTGAATAGCTTCACCAGTAAATATCCACGTTCACCATATCGTGATGATGCGATGTACGAACTAGGAAATACCTATGTAGCTACAAATAATGTTACCCAGGGAATCCAGTCTTATAACAGGTTGATAAGGGATGTGCCACAAAGTGCGTTGGTTCCTAAGGCGATGCTAAGACAGGGATTAATTTATTACAACAATAATGAAGGAAATAAAGCCCTGGAAAGATTAAGAAAAGTAGTAGCTGAATATCCTAATACTCCAGAAGCAAAACAGGCGGTTTCAACCGCGCGTAATGTGTATGTTGATCTTGGAAGAACAGATGAATATGCTAATTGGGTTAGAAATATAGATTTTGTTGAGGTCAGCGATTCAGACCTGGATAATGCCACTTACGAAGCGGCAGAAAACCAGTACTTGAATAATAATACCGAAAAGGCGATCGCTAATTTTGAAAAGTATATCCAGAACTTCCCTAACGGAATCCATTCAATAAATGCTAACTTTTATTTAGCTCAGCTTTATTACAGAAATGGAAATGTAGACAAGTCCATACCAAATTATACCTATGTAACCTCTAAGCCGAAAAATGAATTTTCTGAACAGGCACTGGCCAGGTTATCCCAGATATATCTTGAAAAGGAGGATTATGCTCAGGCACTACCTTTACTTGAAAAACTGGAGCAGCAGGCAGATAATGAGCAAAATGTAGTGTTTGCTCAGCAAAACCTGATGAAGTCTTATTATGAGACTGGAAACTTCAATAAAGCCAATGAATATGCAGATAAGGTATTGAACAATTCAACGGCAGAAACTGAAGCAAGAAATGATGCCAGGATCATGGTAGCCAGAGCTGCGATCAAATCTGGCAACGACACTAAAGCTCGCTCAGCTTATAAGGAAGTTCAGAAAACGGCTACCGGAGAACTTGGTGCCGAAGCACTCTATTATGATGCTTATTTCAAAAATAAGGATGGTAATTATGAAGCCTCAAATGCTGCCGTTCAGATCCTGGCAAAAGATTTTTCAGGATACAAATTATGGGGAGCTAAAGGTTTAGTACTTATGGCAAAGAATTTTTATGCCCTCGATGATGCCTACCAGGCGACTTATATACTGGAGAACGTAACAAAGAATTTCCAGAAATATCCGCAGGTAGTTCAGGAAGCCCAGGCCGAGTTGGCCAGAATCAAAGCCCAGGAAGCAAAGACAAATTCTTCCGTAGAAACAAATAACTAAACTTAATCTAATAGATTCACTGCTATATGCGATTGAAAGCGATCAAGAAAAGTATTTTCTTTAGTCTGTTTATATTTAGTGGGATCCTATATGCCCAGGATCCTATAGGTAGCGAAAAAGTTACTGTAGTAAAACCATACACTCCGTCTGTTAGAGATGCGAATAAAATCAGGGAAACCCCAACTAGAAATGATTCGGTGAATCTGCAAAAGAAACCGGTTCAATATTCTATATTTTCGGTGCCTGTAGCTTCTACGTTTACCCCGGCTAAGGGAAGAGCAACCACAGTCGAAAGAGTAAGACCACCGAAAGTTTACGATAATTACGCCACCCTTGGTTTTGGTAATTATTCAAATGTTCTGGCAGAATTCTATTCCAATCTGGAAATAGACCGCAGCAGTAATTTCGGAATTTTTCTCACGCATAATTCTTCCCAGGGAGGGATTGAGGATGTTCGTCTTGACGATAAATTCTATGATACAGAGCTTAACCTAAATTATAGCAAAAGAAACCGTGATCTATCATGGGAGGCAGAAGTAGGTGGAGAACACGAATTATTTAACTGGTACGGTTTACCAGAAACAGTTATCGCAGACGATGCGGAATTGTCTCAGCTGGATCCTGCTCAAAATTATTATTCCGTATACCTGGGTAGTGAAGTCGAATTATATGATTCATTCTTTGATAATGCTAAAGCCCGTTTTCGTCATTCTGGAGATGCATTTTCTACTGCTGAAAATCATTTTAATGCCGAAGGATTATTTGAATTCGAGATCGCTGAGGAACTTATTTCAACAAAGGTGGGCGCAGATATAGTAAACGGTGTTTTTGATAGAATGTATGATACAGATAATGGTTATGATTATACTTTTATGAACTTCAGCGCAGCACCAAGTTTGTTAATTCTTAGGGATGACCTTAGTATTAACCTGGGAGTGAATTTCGTTTACGGAATGGATGTTGAAGGAAGTGACGGTAATTTCTATATCTATCCACAGGTATCTGCCAGTTACAGGCTAGCCGGTGATTATTTTACCGCCTATGCGGGGGTAGATGGAGATCTGCAACAGAATACCTACTATAATTTCTTTCAGGAAAATCCGTATGTTTCGCCAACACTGCTTATCCAGCCAACAGATAATGAATACAAAGGATATCTTGGAGGTAAAGGTAAGCTGAGTAATAACATTTCGTATAATGCACGTGCGAGCTACCAGTCTCAGTTCAATAAGCCCTTATTTAAAAGAAATTTCGAGGCTGCTACTTTAGAGGGAGAGCCTTATACTTATGGAAACAGTTTTGAAGTTGTTTATGATGATGTAAAAACCCTTTCATTTTATGCTGAATTGAATGTTGATGTAAACCGAAACTTCAGGCTTGGAGTGAATGGTGAATTTTTCGACTATAATACAGATATGGAAGCCGAAGCCTGGAACCTTCCAACTATGAAGGCCAGCCTTAATGCCGATTATCAGATCACAGAAAAATGGTATACAGGAGCCAACCTATTCTTCGTTGGAGAAAGAAAGGATGAGAACAGATCTGTAAGTCTTGTTTTTGACGATCCTATAGTATCTCTGGATAGTTATTTTGACGCGAATGCTCACCTGGGCTACCGCTTTAATGATAGATTGTCTGCTTTTGTAAAAGGGAGCAACCTTTTAGATAACAATTATCAAAAATGGCTGGACTATGATGTTCAGGGAATTCAGGTACTGGCTGGAGCCACTTATAAATTCGACTGGGATTAGCAATTGATAGAATACTGAAAAAAGCCTTCCAGGAACCTGGAGGGCTTTTTTTTTGATCTTTCCTAAAGAAATTGAAATTTTAATAACTACAGGTACGTCACCAATAGCATTAATCAAAACAGGTCTTACATCTATTTTCACTATGCGGGCGCCGGCAGATGTGTCGAAAGATCTTTAAGATTAATTTTTTCGGAAGAATCCTGTCTATGGCCAATCCTAATTTTTCCTGCTTAAGTAGAATTAGACTTAAGGCTGACTAAATATCTTCTTCGCCATCTTTTAATCAGTGACCAGGCCGTTCTCGTCGTACCGGAACGCCCCGGCGCCGGACACGAGCTCCTCAGCCAGATCCGCATCGATCTCGTACTTCCCGTAGCGAACGAAGATCTCCTCCGTCGACCCCGGTTCGTAGCGGCTGGGAAAGGTCACGTGGCGAGTGGCGGGCAGGAACAGATCGTGCTCGGTCGAGTTCACCAGCTGTTCGACGGATTCGTCGATGTTGCCGACGAAGGCCATGCTGGCGTTGGCGATGACCTCGACGCCGCGCGAGAAGCGGCCGTTCGCCATGAAGTCCTTCATGATCTGGATCGCGTCCTGATCCTTGATTTTGATTCCGGCGACCTCGTCGAAGGCGACCGTGTCCCAGTACCCGACCAGGCCCACC
>CBDTXN010000121.1:0-9322 GCA_965364455.1 uncultured Flavobacteriaceae bacterium | reverse complement strand
TTCGATGCCATGGAAAAGTTATATATCGCTGATGGTCATCATAGAAGTGCTTCTTCCTGGTTGCTGGCTAAAGAAAGCAGGGAAAGCAATCCAAATCACACAGGCAAGGAGGCTTACAACTTTTTTATGAGCTACCTTATTTCTGAAAGTAACCTCAGGGTTTTTGAATTCAGCAGACTTATAAAAGACCTCAACGGACATTCTAAAGAAGAGTTCCTTATTCTTCTGGATGAATGGTTTAGAATAGAGAATCGCGGGCTGGAAGTCTATAAACCTTCCAGAAAGCATCATTTCAATATGTACTTAGACGGTGAGTTTTATTCGCTTTACCTTCGAAAAACTAATTATGAATTCACAGATTCTTTAAGTGAGCTGGATTCCTATATCCTTTATGAAAAAATACTGAAACCTGTACTGGGTATCCAGGATCTTAGGTATGACAAAAGGATTGCTTATATCCACGGTCGCAATGACCTTATTGAAATAAAGACCAGGATAGATAAAGGTGAATTTGAGGTTGGATTTGGTATGCTTCCAGCTGGAATTGAAGAAATCAAACAAATTGCCGATGAAAATTTGACCATGCCGCCAAAAAGTACTTATATTGAACCTAAATTGCGCAGCGGTCTTACGATCTATGAATTTTGATCCTCGCAAAACCAACCTAGCCAGTCCAGCAACTATTTAGATCCTTAATTTAAAAAAGAGAATAAAGGATGAGTATTTCTGAAAATATTAAAAAATATAAAGATGAGCTTCCCGAAAACGTGAAGCTTGTAGCTATTTCCAAGACTAAACCCAACGAAGATCTTATGGAGGCTTACGAAGCCGGACAAAGGATTTTCGGGGAAAATAAGATCCAGGAGATGACCGATAAATGGGAGGAACTTCCAAAGGATATCGAATGGCACATGGTAGGGCATACGCAGCGAAATAAAGTAAAGTATATGGCTCCGTATGTTTCCCTGATCCATGCCGTAGACAGTCTTAAACTTCTGAAAGAGATCAACAAAAGAGCCAGGCAGAATGAGCGCAGTATAGACTGCCTGCTTCAGATCAAAATTGCCAAGGAAGATTCAAAATTTGGGATAGACGCTGAAGAAGCCAAAGAGATCCTGAATTCTGAGGCGTATTCGAAAATGCAGCACGTCAATATCATCGGACTTATGGGTATGGCTACATTTACAGACGATGAAGACCAGGTAAGATCAGAATTTGAACATTTAAAGTCAGTTTTTGACAACTTTAAAGACCAACACCCGGAACTTAAGGAACTTTCCATGGGAATGAGTGGTGATTATCAGATCGCTGTAGACTGCGGAAGCACCATGGTTAGAATTGGAAGTAGTATATTTGGAGCGCGAAATTATAATTAAAGAAGGAGAGAGTATTTGTACGCAATATTAGACATAGAGACTACCGGTGGAAAATATAATGAAGAAGGGATTACAGAAATTGCTATCTACAAATTTGATGGCCACCAGGTAACCGATCAGTTCATAAGCCTTATTAATCCTGAACAACCTATTCAGCCATTTGTGGTGAACCTTACTGGGATCAATAATGATATGCTTCGCAATGCGCCCAAATTCTATGAAATAGCGAAGCGTATAGTAGAGATCACCGAAGACTGCATATTGGTTGCCCACAATGCCAAATTCGATTACAGAATACTTCGTACTGAATTTAGGAGACTAGGATTCGAATTCGAGAGAAAAAGTTTATGCACCGTAGAGCTATCCAAAAAACTGATCCCGGGACTTCCCTCCTATAGCCTTGGGAAACTGGTTAGATCCCTGGGAATTCCATTAAGCGATCGACACAGGGCTGCCGGTGATGCTCAGGCCACGATCAAATTATTTAAAATGTTGCTGGCCAAGGATGTTGAAAAAGACATTCTAAAGGAACATGTGCGAAAAGAGCCTAAACGCAACCTGGATACAAAACTCGTTTTTATCCTGGAAGAATTACCTTCAGAAACTGGGGTTTATTATTTCCATGACGAGAACAGCGAGATCATCTATGTAGGCAAATCCAGGAACATCAGAAAAAGAGTAAACCAACATTTTACAAATGACAATCCTAAGTCCAGGGAAATGCAACGCAAGGTCGCTTCGGTTTCTTATGAGCTTACCGGAAATGAGCTTATTGCACTTCTTAAGGAAAACCAGGAGATCAAGGAAATCAAACCAAGATATAACCGGGCTCTAAAAAGGGATATTTTCAGCCATGCTTTATACCATTTTACAGATGAGAATGGTTATACGAATTTTAAAATAGGAAGGGCCAACCGGGCTAAAAAGAACATTACCACTTTTAGTTCCCTGAAATCTGCTAAAAATTCTCTGACCAGATGGGTGGAAGAATTTGAACTTTGTGAAAGACTTTCAGGTCTTCACGGCGGAACAGGAAATTGTTTTGCATACACCATAAAGAGCTGTCATGGTGCCTGCATCGAAAACGAAGGCCCTGAAGAATACAACGAAAGAGCAGAGCAACTTGTTGAAAGATATTCTTATGATAACCAGAATATGCTTTTGATAGGTCGCGGTAGAGAGGTAGACGAAAAGAGTGCCCTTTTAATTGAGGATGGCGAGTTTAAAGGAATAGGCTATTTCAACCTGAATCACCAGATAAATAACCTTGATATAATTAGATCTATCATAACCCCGATGAATAATAATCGGGACGCTGAACATATTATTCAAAGCTTTTTACGCAAAAAACACAATTTCAAGATCATCCAATTATCAATACATGAATAAATTTTACCTGGCCCTTTTACTCCTTTGCTCTTCCCTACTTAATGCTCAAAATTCAAAATTCAACACTAAAATTCACTCTATAACCAGAGGAGATCTGGAGGCTACATCTTATTCTCCAGACACCACCGCGAATGCAATATATATTTTTGAGGAAGGATTTAGTCGAATTGATAAGTCCAAAGATTACAATATTGTCACTAGTTATTCAGCAAAGCTTAAGATCTTCAATAAAGAAGGTTTTGACGAAGCAAATATTGAAATTCCTCTTGGAAAAAATGACAAGAAAAAAGAAAGGCTTTCTAACCTGAGAGCATATACGTATAATCTGGAGAACGGTAAAATAACTAAACAAACTGTATCGTCTAATCAGGTTTTTACCGAGGAATTGGAGAATTATGATATCGCAAAATTTACGTTCCCTAATGTCCAGCCAGGATCTGTACTTATCTATTCCTACGAAATTGAATCACCATTTATTTTCAATTTTAACACCTGGCAATTCCAGGATTATATCCCAAAAGCATATTCAAAATTCACAGCTAAGATCCCGGCTAATTACGAATACTACACTACACTAAGAGGTGGTATGAAACTGGTCACAGATACAACTACGGTTGTAAAAAGATGCATTAGTTTTGGGAACACCTCCTCTCCCGCAGACTGTATCAAATCTGTATATGCCATGGAAGATATTCCCGCTTTTAAGTCTGAAAAATTTATGACTGCCAAGAAGAACTACATTGGCCGGATTGATTATGAGCTTAAGCAGATCACTCATCTTGATGGATACAAGGCCAAATACACAAAGGAATGGGAAGATGTAGATAAAGAATTAGAAACTAATAGTAGTATTGGCAGGCAGTTAAAAAAGGATAGGCTTGTTGATGACCTTTTACCCGAAACTATTTCTTCTCTGGATAACGACCTGGAAAAAGCAAAAAAGATTTACAGATTTGTACAGGAAGAATTTAAATGGAATGAAAAGTATGACATCTTTGATGAGATGAGAATCAGGAACGTCCTTGATGAAAGAACAGGAAATGTATTAGAGATAAATGCCATTTTACACAACCTATTCGTATCTGAGGGGTTCACTGTTTTTCCAGTTATGGCCGCTACCAGGAACAAGGGTTTCCCAACGAAAGTTCATCCCGTTTTGAGTGATTTTAATTATTTCTTCATTCAATTGAATCTGGGAGAGGAACAATATTACCTGGATGCAACCGAAAAAAACCTTGACTTTGGCCGCCTGCCTTACAGGGCTCTTAATGAATATGCCAGATTGATGGACTTCGAAAATGGAAGTAAATGGATAAATATCATCCCCGACAGTTTTTCCAATCAATTTTACCGTGACATTATTAAAATTAATCCTGACGGTACTGCTACAGGTTATTCTCAACAAGTCTTTAGCGGCTACAACGCATTAAACCTTAGAAATAAGATTGAGAATTTAGCGAATGACGAGATTTTTAATAGCGCAACAAGGCATCCTGCTACCACACATTCAGACAAAGTTGAAATACTAAATAAAAATGATCCATCTAAAAATTTAGAATTCAAATTCTCGCTTAAAAATAATTCTGAAAAAATAAACGATAAGATCTATATCAATCCATTTAACTTTAAATTTTTCAGTAAAAACCCATTTAATCTTAAAAAAAGAACCTATCCAATAGACTTCGGATATAAGGATGCCTATACATATGCTGTACAAATAGAGATCCCGGAAGGATATAAAATTGGAGCATTACCTGAATCGAAGTTTATTAAAGTAGATGGAAATGTAGCCAGTCTCAACTTTTCAGCTGGTCAAATCAGTGATAGGATCGTAAACGTAAATTGCAGGATTTTGTTTTCTTATGCTGCTTATCCTGCCGAGTATTATGAAGGTTTGAAAAAGTTTTTTGACAATATTATGGAAGTCCAGGACCTATCTTTAATCGTAATCGAAGAAAATAGTTAAATTTGAGATAATCCAACCGATAGATTTGAAAGAAAAAAAATCCATTCCGCACTGGAAATCTAAACTTCATGAAGTAATTTTTGAGGCTGATACTCCTGCTGGAAAAATTTTCGACATTGGGATCCTTATAGTAATTATCATTAGTGTAGCCCTGGTGATGATGGAGAGCGTTTCTTCCCTGCTAGTGAAATATGCATGGGAATTTTATGTGGCAGAGTGGGTCATTACAGCCATTTTTAGTATCGAGTATATACTACGAATAATTGCTATTAACAGACCTAAGAAATATATATTCAGCTTCTACGGAATTGTAGATTTTCTTTCTACAATCCCCAGCTATATTGGTTTCATCTTTGGGGGTGCCAATCTACTTTTTGCAATAAGGGCTCTTAGATTACTACGAGTTTTCCGGGTATTAAAAATTACCCGGTACATTGGGGAATCTCATAAATTAATATCTGCCCTTAGAAACAGTAAAGCAAAAATCCTGGTTTTCTTATTTGCAGTGCTTATCATTTGTATAATTACTGGAACTCTTATGCATCTAATTGAAGGTTCCACGGGAGGTTTTGATAATATCCCGTTAAGCATATACTGGTGTATCGTGACCCTTACCACTGTTGGTTTTGGGGATATTGCCCCGGTAACCCCGCTAGGTAGATTACTCGCCTCTCTCATTATGATCACGGGTTACGGAATTATTGCCGTACCTACCGGAATTGTAAGTGCTGAGTATAGTAAAGCTACAGATAAGCCAATATCCAACACCCAGGTATGTCCAAATTGTAATGAAGGCAGACACCAGGATGATGCGGTATTCTGCCATAAATGCGGATATCCTATAAATGATTAATTTCCTTATCAACATTGTAGGTCCTACCGCAATTGGAAAAACAGCGCTTTCCATAAAAATTGCCAATCATTTTAATACAGAGATCATTTCAGCCGACTCCAGGCAGTTCTTTAAAGAAATGAAAATAGGCACAGCTGTTCCAGATGATGATGAACTGGCTGCCGCTACGCACAATTTTATTCAACATATTTCTGTTGAAGACAATTATTCTGTTGGCGATTTTGAAAGAGATGCTACTGAAAAGCTTAAAGCATTATTTGAGGATCATCAAAGCGTGGTAATGGTTGGTGGAAGCGGATTGTATATAAAAGCAGTTACCGAAGGTTTAGATAAATTCCCTGAAGTTGATCCTGAGATCCGGAAAAACCTGAACAAACATCTGCAGGAAGATGGCATCGACTGGTTGCAAAAGAAGCTATTTGCCCTGGACCCGGAATATTATAAAACTGCCGATGTGCAAAATCCACATCGTTTGATAAGAGCCCTGGAAATATGTATACAAACCAATAAACCTTTTTCTTCATTCCTGGATCAGGAAAAACCTGAACGAAATTTTAAGACCATAAGTATTGGCCTCACCGCAGACCGGGAATTAATCTATGACCGCATTAACCGCCGGGTAGATCTTATGATAGAAAACGGACTCATTGAAGAAGCGAAGGCACTTTATCCCAAAAGGGACCTTAATGCCCTTAAAACAGTAGGTTATAAAGAATTATTTCAATATTTCGATGCTGAGATCGATCTGGAAACTGCAGTTTCAGAAATAAAAAAGAATACACGTAGGTTTGCCAAAAGACAGCTGACCTGGTTTGGAAAAGATAACTCTATCAAATGGTTTGGCTATGACGAGGATCCGGAAAAAATCTTCAGCTATATTAAATCTGAGATCAATACTTCAAAATAAGTCTTTTTGTTACTGTTTGCTCGTTGGTAACTATCTTTAGTACATAAACTGCTTCCTGTAAAGGCCCGATTTCCATGGCATATTCAGATTCATTAGCATCATAATCCTTTGCGGTTATAAACCTTCCCCGATGATCAAAAACTTCTATCCTTTCTATTTTTTCATCTTGTGGAGCTGATATTCTGAAATTTCCGCTGCTTGGATTGGGATATATGAATATATATTCAGAGCCCAGGAGTGGATCATCACAGAATCCTTCTCCATCTACAACTGTGACAATGGTGCTTGCAGTCGCCGTATTCCCGGAATCATCTTCAGCAGTAACCACAACCACGTTCTCTCCAAGATTCTTACAGGTAAAACTAAAGTTACTCAACTGATACTGTACTTCCTCATCACAATTATCGAATGAGCCATTATCTATATCTTCGAAGCTTAAGGAAGCTAGACCACTGGAATTGACACTGATAGTGACTTCTTTAAGATCTAATACTGGAGCAATATTTTCCATTACCATCACGGTCACCTCACAACTTCCATTCACTTCACCTGAATAACTTAGCGTGATCATATTCTCACCAATATCGTCACAGTTAAAGTTTAGCCTGTCTGCGCTAAGTTCCAACCCTTCGGTATCCCCGAAAATGAGCTCTTCCAATTCCAGGGTCGCAGTTCCCTCAGGACCTAATTCTAGGATCACCTGGGTGTTACAGCCAACCTCACCACTATCGTCCACTACATTTATAGAAACAAAGATCACGTTAGAATTAAATTCACCATCATTGGCGACATAGGTGAAAAAATCCTGGCCTGTGAAGCCGTTATCTGGAGTATAGCTAAAGGAACCATCAGGGTTAAGCTGAAGATCCCCGAACTCGGCATCTGTATCTAATATGGCGGTTAAATCATCATTCTCAGGATCGGTATCATTGATCAGAACTCCTTCAGAAGCTGAAACGTTCAAAGTTGTATTTATTCCGGTGGTATATTCTTCATCGAATGCAACCGGCGGTTCGTTTACCCCATTATCTGAAACGATCACTTCCACCTGGGGCTCACAGGTAGAAGAATTCCCAGACTGGCCGGTTACAGTTAAGGTTACCGTGGTAATCCCTACATCGGCAGAAGTGAAATCGGTTTTATCGAGACTCAGGCTTACAGCACTACAATTTGCGAAAGACCCGGCATCTAGATCTGCAGGCTCGATAGTTACTACCTCCCCTGCATCTAGATTAATTTGATAATTCTCTACACAAACTGCCTGAGGTTCATCATCGCGAAGTGAAACATACAGATTACAAACCCTGGTCTCCCCTTCATAGCTTACACTTACCTCAACCTCTGCATCCTCCTGCAAAACGGTTCCCGGAGTTATCGACTGAGTAAAAACGGCCGAGGCCGGACTATAATCTACAAAATCACTCAGGTCTGGCAGGATATAATCGCAATTTTCATTCGGATACAGATCATACTCTTCTATAAGGCAGGAAAGTTCGAGGTCGCCAGGTTCTTCAACTATAACTAATACATTGACCTCACAGCTATCCAAATTACCAACGGCATCGTTGACGGTAAGCCTTATCATATTTTCGCCTTCATCACTACTGGAAAGGGAGTTACGGTCTAAATTGTAAGAAGCTATCTGGCAGTTATCTGAACTTCCGTCGTCAAAATCTTCAGCATTAAGCTGAACAGTTTCTCCTTCTTCCAGCCTGATCTCTAAATTACTAATACACCTTGCTACAGGAGCTTCCTTATCTTCTGGTGAAAGGTAAATTTCGCAGGAATCAGTCTGACCTTCAAAAGTTGCGGTTACGGTCACATATAGATCGGTGTTAGGTTGAAAAACAGCACCCGGCTCAAATTCCTGATCAATGATTGCTCCCTCAATATTGGTGGATACGATGCTAGAAAGATCGGGAACCCTATAGATGCAATTTTCATCTGCAGATACCTCATAACCTCCTGGACAGGTTATTTTCAGAGCGTCTTCTTCTACAACGGTTACTTCCACTATAAAAGTACAGGTATCGGTTAATCCTGAATCATCTGTAACGGTCAGGGTTACTTCAGTAGTCTGACTTATAGAAAAATCTGGCTCGGGATTCTGGGTTACATCTATACTGCTACAGTCCTCCACCTCCAGTAGGTTCGTGTAATCAGCTAAGTGATAAGTCTCACCTTCATTTATGGTTACGGTTTCTCCAAGATCTGAACAGTTAAGGATCTGTGGAGGGGTTTCGTCCACTACCGGTACATTAAATTTACAATCTCCGATAAATTCATCACCATCATAGACTTCTAATATTACTGCTACAAAACCATCATTCTTGGTATAAAAATCATCTACCCTAAAATTGTCAAAGTTCTGTGGATTCTCAATACTACCACTATAATCCGGAACTTCGTAATCGCAATTTTCGTTGAGAGTTATCGCATCAAAGTCATCGGGATTTGGGCAGTCGAAAGTTGGCCCAGGTAATACGGTAATATTTACTGTTACTTCACTGGAGTTGAGTTCACCATCATTAGCTAAATAGCTAAATGCATCCTGCCCAACAAAATCGGTATTTGGAGTATAAGTAAATGTACCGTCGGGATTGAAATCTAATGTTCCGTTGGTAACATCATTAACCAGCACGGCAGTAAGTGGATCATCATCCGGATCGGAATCATTGGATAAAACTCCAGGGTCAACAATTAAAGTTTGATTTTCGTTTGCAAAATATGATTCGGCAACTGCGATTGGAGGAGAATTTGGTTCAGGGTTTACAGATATAGTAACGGTAACCTCTTCTGACTCCAGGTCTCCATCACTGGCAACATAGGTA
>CBDTXN010000120.1:0-9403 GCA_965364455.1 uncultured Flavobacteriaceae bacterium | reverse complement strand
ATGGCTAAAAAACATGATGTTGATCTTAGTACAGCTTCTCTGCAGTTTTCCCAGGCGCCTGAGGTTGTGAACACCGTTCTTGCTGGAGCCAGTAAACCTGAGCAGGTAAAAGAAAATGCCAAAGCCTTTGATATAAAAATACCGGGTGAATTCTGGCAGGATCTGAAAAAAGCAAATCTTATAGATGAGCGGGCAGCAGTACCTTCATAATTTTCTTAAGAGTTAATTCTCCCTTAGTCTTAAATACTGGTTACGGCCAAAGGTCATAAAGTATATCATATATCCAAAAAGCATCATCATGACCGTAGCCAGGAAAAGGCTGTTTATATGGAACTTAAAGTATAACCCAAAATACAAAGCTCCGGTCACTGTAGCCAGTGGTAACAGGTGTTTCGAAAAAATAAAGCCTTTGACTTCAACTCTTTTGATCTCTCCTTCCTTTAATTCGATTGGTAAAGGTTCACTTCCGCACCAATCTAACCTGGCTCTTAATTCATACTTCCCATCAGGAACAGTAAAAGATAAAACCTGATCATGCTTAATTTCGGCAAACTTTCTACCATTAAGGTAAAGATCAAAAGACCTCATCTTATTAGCCCATTCAGAATTTCGTTTTATTAAGAGTTTTGGCATTTTAACACATCTAAATACCTGTGTAACAAATGTTACAGTTCAACTTATTCGTTTGTAATATCTTGCTGCCGTTATGATGAATTATAGTTTTTTGCCTTAAAAACAGGTTTTCATAATGATGATGATGATTTTTTAGAAACACCGGACTTATCCCTACCAAGGCCGGTGTTATTTTTTATAAATATCACAAATCTCCTCAAATTCCTTTCGATAAATATCGGGTACCAGGGCATCTTTGGAAGCATAACCCACCGGAAGGAGTAAAAAAGCCCTTTCGTTTTTTGGCCTTTCCAATAGTTCAGCCAGAAAATTCATAGGACTGGGTGTATGAGTAAGGGTCACAAGTCCGGCATTATGAATTGCCGAAATAAGCATTCCACAAGCTATACCTACCGATTCATTTACATAATAATTATTCTGCTTCTCACCTTCCTCATCCAGCTCGTAAACCTCTTTAAATACCACTATCAACCACGGAGCAATCTCAAGGAACTCTTTGTTTGTGTCTGTCCCCAAAGGAGCCAGGTCTTTTAGCCATCGCTCACTCATTCGGTTATTATAGTTTTCTATTTCCTCCTTTTCTGCTGCCTTTCTAATAGCAGATTTTAGATCGGGATTGGAAACGGCACAAAATTTCCAGGGTTGCTTATGAGCACCCGACGGAGCAGTTCCGGCCGTTTTGATAATATTTTCAATTACTTTTTGCGGAATATCCTGACCTGAAAAATGCCTTACAGATCGTCGTTTATCCATCTCATGGTAGAATTCATGGGATCTTTTAACCACCTCATCTTCAGGATAAGCATCTCCTTCATAGGATACATGCTTAAAACCATTGATCATTTTTTCCTTTCCGGCCATAGATTCAAATTTGGGATTCTTTCCAGTTTATACTTTTGTAAGTTTCCCCATTAATTTAATGAGTTTCTTCTTGGTTTCTGTAAATGGAGGATGAAGAAAATCTGAAGCAGCAAAGGTCTTTTGATGCATCACGGCTCGTTTTTTAGAAAAAGTCTTGAAGCCGTCGAAACCATGATAATGTCCCATTCCGCTAGCTCCTACTCCACCGAAAGGTAAATTATGCTGAGCCAGATGATAGATGGTATCATTTATAGTAACACCGCCGGAGATGGTATTTTCCAGCACCCAGTTTATCCTGTCCTTTTTATTATCAAAGTAATATAATGCCAAAGGTTTAGGCTGATCATTTACATATGCTACGGAATCCTCTATATTTTCCAGGTTTAGGACCGGAAGGATGGGCCCACATATCTCTTCCTGCCTCAGTTCCATATCATCAGAAACATTAAATACCAGTTTTGGAGTCATTAGCCTTTTGTTACTGACAGTATTTTCTGGAGAAAGCTCAACGATCTTTGCTCCTTTTTCACTGGCATCTTCCAGAAGGGAATTCAGCCTATCAAAATGATCTTTATTTACAATATGGCTATACTGTTCATTATTGGCAATATCTGGATAGAATTTAGTGGTATTCTTTTTTGCTTCCTTTTCAAATTCAACATTTAGATCTTTAGGCATAATTACATAATCTGGAGCCACACAGGTTTGCCCGCTATTAAATAGCTTACCGGCCATAATGCGTTTAGCAGCCAACTTCATCGAATAGGACCTATGAATGATCGCCGGGGATTTTCCGCCGAGTTCAAGGGTTACCGGGGTAAGATTTGGTGCTGCCGCCTCCATTATAAGTTTCCCAATTCTGGTAGAACCGGTAAAGAACAGATGATCAAAAGGCTGAGACGAGAAATTTTTAGCCAGCTCGGCATCTCCGGTAACGCAATGAATATATTCTTCTGGAAAATTTGAATTTATGATCTCCCTGATCACTTCTGCCGAGGCCGGGGCGATCTCTGAAGGTTTCAGTATAGCATGATTTCCTGCAGCAATAGCATCTACCAATGGACTTAGGGTTAACAGCACCTGGTAATTCCAAGCCCCCATGATCCCAACAGATCCCAAAGGCTGAAACTGATAGTATGCCGTACTGGGTAAAAGAAACCAGGCACCGCGCACATATCTTCGTTTAGACCAATTTGAAAGGTTCTTCAGCGCATGTCTTATCTCATCTTGCAATGGAAAGATCTCCAGGAAAAGAGTCTCTTCCCGGGCCCGTAATCCAAAATCCTGGTAAACAGCTTCAATAAGTCTGTCTTTATGCTCCTCAATGATATCTGAAAGCTTTCTAAGAGTATCCTTCCGTTTCCGAATGTCTGGCGGGGATTTTCTGAAAGCAGATTTTTGTTTATCCAGAAGTGATTTCAGTTCTGATTCTGTCATTAATTTCTTCCTTTAAATTTATCCATGGAATGATAAATTCCGAAAAATCTACCAATGAAAATATCCAGTAAGCGTTTTGGCAATATACCTTTTACAAAAGGTAAGGTATAAATGATCCAGGGAGTTCTTAAGATGATCTTATTCTTTTCAATTGCTTTGATGATCTTTCTGGCGACCGATTCCGGTTTAAGGATAGGAACCACAGGTGATCTGACCCCGGCGAACATTCCTGTATCTATATAATAGGGAGTTACTGTTAATACTTTTACTCCTGTCTTTTCTTTTTCCATTTCTATACGCAGGGAATCTGACCATCCGGTCAAGGCCCATTTACTGGCACAATAAACCGACATTTTAGGATTGGATAACATACTGGCAGCAGAAGAGATGTTTATGATATGTCCGGCTTTTCTTTTGATCATTCCGGGCAATATCGCTGAAGTAAGTTTCATAGGAGCGATGGAATTCACCATCATATTTCTATCTATATCCTGAAAAGAATGATCTACGAAGTTTTTCCCGGTTACTACCCCGGCATTATTAATTAAAATATCTACCTGAAGTCTGGCCTTCTCTATGGCTGAAACTGCATTTTTAAGATCTGATTCTTTGGTAATATCTGTTTGAAGGCATAGAATATTACTTTTTGAAGATCGAAGTTCATTCTCAGCATTCTCAAGACCTTCAGCATTAATGTCAATTAAAATAATATCTGAAGCTCCCTTTTGAATGGATATCTGTGCCATTAAAAACCCGATTCCTGAGGCACCTCCGGTAATGAGTATGGTATTATCTTTAAATTTCGTCAAGTCTGAAGTTAAGGTTGAACCCTAAAAATAGAATTTTAATGGTATTTTAAGAAGGATTGTCCTAACAACTTATTTAGAGAACCGGATTAGTAAAGAAATATCAATTGAATTCCGCACAATCTTCTGAAGGAATATTTACTCCGGCGGCCTGCTGATACACCAATTCTGCACCTAAATGTCCAACATAGGCAAGTAAAGCTGAACCTGCGATCATAGCAATAACAAGAATAATAGAAAGTAACCTGGTCCTGATAAGTTCAAAATAGAGGCTTACGACTTCTATTACTAAAGCGATAGTAAAGATCCAGGCTGTGGTATAGGCAAAATTTTCATGTTCCTTGAGAATGGTCGGGTCGCATAATTGTCTGGAAACAATCCCATCGGCAAGGTCACCGGTATAAATAGAAATCCACACGCCTATTACCCCGAAGATCAATAAAAATCTTCCTCCATAGTCCCAGGTGGTTTTGTAGGACCAAAGCCCAATGAATTTAAACAGGGTAGCGAATAGAAGTAAAACTATCGGAAAATGAACGGACAGAGGATGAAACACCTCTGTCCGTAAAAAATCTGGTAATTCTGTCATTACTATTCCAGGATTTTTACTGAAATAGGATCCAGTCTTTTTCCGTTCTTTTCTACTTCCACTTCAACCTTCTGGCCTTCCTCAAGTTCAGAAAAATCTACTTCATTACCGTTCCTGGTAAGACTTGTGGTTTCAGTAAAGTATAACTCCAGCGTTTTATTATCACTGGTAGTCACATAGATTTCAGTTTTATCTGCCTCAACCTCTTTAATATTCCCCTGGTAAGTTCCAGATTCTACAACATCTGTACTTTCACCACAGGCAATAAAAAGAAGTATGGTACTAAATAAAAATCCTTTTACAATTGCTGATCTCATAATCGTATAATTTAAATTGGTTTTTCCCGGTGAAAATACCCAAAAAACTTGCCTTAACAAAGTCAGGCTAAAGTTTTATCATCTTTTTAATTTTCAGGTATCTTCACTGGTATTTTTACTAGGAATTCTTATCATATTAAAGGATTTCATAAGATGGAACAAGCCAGGCAGGATAATTCCGCCACCAACAATAAGTGAAATACCCAAAACCTGGATCACAGAATCTGGAGCTGTTTCATCCATCATATTCACATCGCCAGAGGTAGTTATGATAAGATCTGGAAAATGAGAGTTTACGGCTGCGAATAGTACCAACAAAATTTGGGAACCGGCATAGAATCTGGTTAAAACGCTATGCTGTTCCTTAATGGCTTTCCAGAGCGGAATTAGTAATAGAGCAGAAAGACTTACTGCACTTAATGAATATCCATTAGAAAGAAATTCCTTTATAAAAACCATATCGTTCAAGAAACCATAAACCAGAAGTACTCCACCCATGATCACTACGGCTATGGTATAAAAGGCAGATTTTTTACTGTACATTTTCCTTATCTCTCCTGAAGTTTCACCGATGAGCAAGGTAGAAGCCAGGAAAGCACAGAGAGAAGCATAGAAAAGTCCGGTTAAGAATGTGAAAATATTAAGCCAGGGTTTCATAAAAATATCCAGAAAACTGACTTCAGAATAATCTTCAGTAATTATGATCTCTCCGCTGATAAGGGTTCCAAAACACATTCCGAGGAAAATTGGCGTAATAAGACTTGAAATCCTGAACATACGATTATACCAAACCTGGGATGCTCCTACCACTGCATCATAATGCCTGAAAATAAAAGCGACTCCCCGCATGGTAATTCCCAGTAAAACCAAGGTTAGTGGTATGTGCAGATAGATAATGATAATATTGAAGTAAACCGGAAAGGCGATCCAGAGGATCACGATAAGGATGATAAGCCAGATGTGATTTGCCTCCCATACCGGTCCCATCACCTTATAAACCGTATCCCGGTTAAGCTGACGATCTTCCCTGGAAGAAAAAAGTTCCACTATCCCTGCTCCAAAATCGGCACCACCGAGAAGTACATAAAGAAAAAGAGAGAAAAAGGTAAAAAACAAGACTACGTACAGCATGATTATCCTATTGATTTATTAAGAACTTTTATCTGTCTTCTCATAAGCCAGGTCACGGTAATGGCAAGAATGATATAAACGGTCACATAAAGGAAGAAACTGTATTTCATCCCGGGCATAGGAGTTACCGCTTCTGAAGTTCTCATTATATTGTATACGATCCAGGGTTGGCGACCAACTTCGGTAACCACCCAACCTGCTTCTACAGCTACAAAACCAAGGGGACTTAATAATGCAAAAAGCCACCAGTACTTTTTATTATTAAGCCAGCTTTTTTTCTTCAGACTGATGAAAAAGATCAGGGCTGCGATCATCATCAAGGTACCTATTCCAACCATAGTTTGAAAAGCGTAATGCACGATAGAAACCGGAGGTAATTCATCTTCAGGAAAATCGTTAAGTCCTTTCACTTCTGCATCAAAATCACCAAAAGCCAGAAAGGACAAGGCTTTAGGAATTTCTATCTTATGGGAAACTTCCTTATTTTCTTCATCTACAATTCCGCCTATATAAAGCGGAGCTCCTGCTTTAGTTTCATAATGAGCTTCCATAGCGGCCAGTTTTATTGGCTGTCTTTCGGCCACATCTTTAGCTGAAATATCACCACTTATCGGCTGGAGCAAGGCTGCCACTGCACCAAAGAAAATAGCGATCTTAAATGCTTCTTTATGCAAATCCGGCCTTTTATTCCGAAGGATCTGGAAAGCATGGATACCGGCGACCGCAAAGCCTGTAGCCGCGAAGGCAGCCAGCGTCATATGCAGCGCCTGGGTAAACCAGGCATCATTTAAAAATGCGGCTACGGGATCTATGTTCACAAACTCCCCATTCACAACGTCAAAACCGGCCGGCGAGTTCATCCAGGCATTGGCTGAGACCACCAGGATCCCCGAAGCAACTCCGGAAATACCAATTATTATCCCGGTGATCCAGTGAAAGGTTTCCGGCAATTTATTCCATCCATAAAGGTAAAATCCCAGTGCAATGGCTTCTACAAAGAAAGCAGCACCTTCCAGGGAAAATGGCATTCCAATTACCGGACCGGCATGTTTCATAAATTCAGGCCAGAGCATTCCCAATTCGAAGGAAAGTGCGGTTCCAGACACAGCTCCAGTAACAAAAAATATGGCTACTCCCCTTTGCCAGGCTTTAGTAAGCTTAAGATAGACCGGCTTGCGGGTGTTAAGCCACTTCTTATGAGAAACGACCATAAAAAAAGGCATGACCATACCAATGCAGGCAAAAATAATATGAAAGCCGAGGGTAAATGCCATTTGAAGTCTGGCGTAATCGAGGTTTTCCATCAATGGAATATTTTCGGGATAGGCCCATTAAAATCAATGAGAACATCCTATTATTTCGGCGAATAAATTTACGGAAAAATAGCGCGGTGACACTGCATAAAACGCAGCATTTTTAATGGAAATGAAGAAATAGAAATCAGGGAAGAAAAGATGAAGACTAATAATTTATAATACAAATATCCGGATATCGAACGAACTAACCATTCTAACGAGACCTGACCAAACCAGATCTCTATCAGGGAGAGGTTTTATTCGGTTGCAACGCAAAGATTACGTGCATTTGTTTCCCCCCAAACCATAACTCCTGAAAAACATCGTTCAAATATCCGGATAAATATAAATTTTGATTTTAATTATTCAACCCATAGTTATATACGCTTAAAATGTAGCGAATATCATTTCGATTTAATAGATGGGGGGAATATTGAGAATTTCAATTTTCGGAAATTAAAAATACACTATATCAAGGACTTAACATGTAGGAATTGTTTAAAATTTTAACCAAAACGAGTAGTTTTAACATAAATTTAGTACAACTCACTTAAAATTATATAAATCCCCATTAGCAAGACGAACCATCCAAAGCCTTTTTTGAGCTTCTTTCCATTTATAAAATTGTTAAGATAAACTCCAAGCCAGATACCTGCAATAGAGAGACCGGTGAAAATCATTAAGAAAAACCAGTCGATCTCCATATTCTCGATATCACCAATAAAACCAATTAGAGATTTAACTGCTATGATAAGTAGAGAAGTAGCCACCGCTTTTTTCATGGGTAATTTTGCCAGCAGCACCAATGCGGGAATAATAAGGAATCCGCCACCAGCACCAACAATACCTGTTAGCAATCCAACCACCATTCCTTCAATAATGATGAGGGGGTAATTATAGTTCACTTCTTCCTCTTCTAGATTTCTACCATTCTTCCTTTCCTTTATCATAGAGATCGAGGCTATAACCATAATTATGGCGAAGAAGAGCATGATCCCGATATTCTTGGTCACGGTAAAGTCGAAGACCGTGAATATCTCATCTGGGATCGCCGGTACCAGAAATTTCCTGGTAAGATAAACGGCTATAAATGCGGGAACGGCAAAAACTGCAGCTGTCCTGAAATCAATTAATTTTTTTGGAATATTACGCGCGGCACCTACCAAAGAAGAGGTTCCTACTACGAATAAAGAATATGCTGTTGCGGTAACGGGATTTATCCCCATAAGGTAAACCAGAACCGGAACCGTTAAGATGGAGCCACCACCTCCAATTAACCCAAGTACGACCCCAATTATTAATGCTCCAAAGTATCCCAGTATTTCAAGTATATCCATTTCTATGTTTTAATTCGGGACAAAAGTACTGTCAGAGTTCAGGCTTTGCAGTAACATGAGTTACAGAAGGGATTTATAAATCGATTACTTTAATCTGGTTTCGTTGCAGGGAGATCTTTTTTTCAATCTCCAGTTTTTTTAATAACCTGGAGACCACTACCCTGGAGGTATGCATATCATAGGCGATCTGCTGATGGGTACTTTGGATAACCTCATTTTTATTGATCTTGGCCTTATCCCGGAGATAACGCATTAGCCGCTGGTCCATATTCAGAAAAGCGATGGCGTCGATAGCATCCAGCATTTCGGTAAGTCGGGAATGGTAGGATTCAAAGACAAAATTACGCCAGGACTTATATTTGGCGGTCCACTCTTCCATTTTAGAAACCGGGATCATAATTATGGTTGTATCCCTTTCAGCTACCGCTCTAATCTCGCTCCTGGTTTGCCCCATGCAGCAATTAAGGGTCATGGCACAGGTATCTCCACGCTCCAGGAAATAAAGCAGTAGCTCGTCACCATCATCATCTTCCCTTAAGATCTTGATTGCCCCCTTTAAAAGTAATGGCATCGCAGTAACATAATCACCAATTTCGATGATCTTCTCTCCCGCAGGAATAAATTTTATTGTTCCAGATTCGGCGATATCGGCTAACAGTTCATCTTCAAATAAAAAACCGTAGGCTTCCTGTAATTCGGTCTGCATTAAATTCAGTTTTATCGATTAAAATTATAAAGAATAAACAAGAATTAATCCCAGCGGATTGGTAGGGTGTTGTTTAAAATTGAAGTTACAAAAGTATTTTATTAAATCTGATATATTTCAGAAAACTGGTATTCAGAAGATTACATAAAAGATTGAAAAACGATTAAATTATGCGGTTTAATCTCACTACTTGCCTTAATGATTGGGATAGCCATAGGTTTTTGCCATTGAGCTCAGCTTTATCCTGCTTATCTATACTCCCGCAATACTACATCTTACTTACTGATACTT
>CBDTXN010000119.1:0-9529 GCA_965364455.1 uncultured Flavobacteriaceae bacterium | reverse complement strand
ATGAAAACTTTTAAGCTAGTGGGCCTTTTGGCCCTACTTATTTTTGCGGCTTGTAATAATTCAGGAAATAGTACCGATCTGGAAAAGGAAAAAGAAACTAGCATCTCCTGGGGAGAAAATCCGTGGCCGGAAATAAGAAAACAAAGGATCAGAAAACTGCTGCCAAAGGCGTTAGAAGCGGCCAATGTAGATAGCTGGCTTGTCATTTGCCGGGAAAACAATAATGATCCTCTGGCCCATCATATTGGCGGGGAGAATGCCGGTGGAACCGCAGCTTTCCTTTTCTATAATGATGATTCGGGCTTTCACTCTCTGGCCTTTTCACCTTCAGGAGAGTCTAAGGCGCTAGATGATCTGGATATCCATGATTCCGTAGTGAGTGTAGAGAGAAATGCTTCGGCTCTGGAACAGGCAGCAGATTTTATTAAACAAAAGGACTTTCAGAAGATTGCGGTAAATTCATCGGAAAGTAACTCCATGGCTGATGGTCTTTCTCATACCCAGCGGAAGGAACTTGAGTCCTACCTGGGCAGGTATTCTGAAAGGCTTGAACCTTCAACAGAATTAGTTTATGAATGGTTGGCGGTAAAATTGCCGGAAGAAGTGGAGATTCTTAGGAAAGCTGCCGAAATAACAGCCGAATGGCAAATTGAGGCATATAAGCAAGTGATTCCCGGGAAATCAACCGATGCCGATATCGCCAGATTCCTCAAGAGAAAAATGGCTGAGAATGGGGTGACAGACGGTTGGGCTCCAGACCAGAATCCTAACGTAAATTCAGGTGCAGACAGGGGGCATTCTCATGCTACCGACAAGGTGATCATGCCGGGTGATGTGATACAGATAGATTTTGGAATTAAGGTGCATGACCGCTGGGTAAGTGATATTCAGCGTTTCGCTTATGTATTGAAAGAAGGAGAAGAGGAATCTCCGGAAGATATAAAACATTACTGGGAAAGTGCGAAAGCAGGAAATCGTGCTGCACTGGAGGCTATGAAACCTGGGGTTAAGGGTGTAGATGTAGACAGGGCACAACGGATTTTAATGAAAGAGGCAGGATCTGAATACGTTATGTGGAGTACCGGGCACCCTGTAGGCTATGTTGCTCATGATGTGGGTCCTAACCTTGGCGGTTCACAGGCCTCCCATGTAAGACCTGCAGCCAAGAAGGAACTGAAAGCCGGGATGACCTTTGCTTTTGACGGTTTTCATGCCTGGAAACTTCCCGATGGTGGCCTAAAAACCATATCTGTAGAGGAGATGGCAGTAATCACTGATGATGGGGCAGAATACCTGATCGAACCGCAGGAGGAGTTGGTATTGATAAAGAGCTGAACTAATAGGTATGTAATCTTATTCTAAAAAAAATCACATCCATCTTCCAGATCAACCGGAATTTTGTAAGGATATTTTCTTTTTAAGAATTTCCTTTCAGGTTCTAAACTTACAGTTGTTTCCCTTTTTAATTCTGTACAGATCTTAATAATTTGCCAGGATTATAAGTTTCTTGATTTTTGATTACCCGCTCTATACTTCGGGTATTTTTTATGTCTACCAGCGGATTGGCCTTTAAAATTATAATATCGGCAACTTTTCCTTCTTCAATGCTGCCATAATATTGCTCAAGATCAAAGAATTTCGGTCCGTTTATAATTGAAGTTTTAAGAGCCTGGGTAGGAGTTAAGCCTGCTCCAACCAGCGCTTCCAATTCAGAATGCAGGGATTCACCGGAATAGACAAATGAATTAAATGCTCCAGAATCTGATCCCGCCAGGATATTTACTCCATTTTCATACATAGGCACTATCATAGCAGTGAATAGTTCTTCCAGACCATCTCTAAAGTTATTACCTGAAGCTTTGGCCCTTTTGGCACTTTCTATTCGTCTTCGATATGTTTTCTGAATTCCTTCGCCAACATAATTCCTTAAAGAATCGCTACTATGGTCTTCTTCAGCCAGGTTGGATAATACTTTCCCGATATGCAAGGTAGGAGTGATACTAACATTTTCTGAAGCCAGTTTTTTATAGACTTGTTTCGCAAGCTCTTCATCAAAGCTTTCTAAAATATAAGGCATCATTCTGTATCCCAGGTCCGTTTTTGAAAGGCTGTCAGCCAGTGGCGATCCGGCCTTAGCGATATAGTACATATGCTCCACTCCGTCAAGGCCAAGATCAGCGGCAATGAGTAAATCTGCGCTCATGGGAACGTGACTGGTAGTATTCAGGCCTCTTTCTTCCGCTTGTTTCAATATTTCATAAAATGTTTCAGCATTTAAACTCCCATCATAGATCTTCACATAGTCGGTGTTCATTTTATCAAGAGAATCCAATGCCGATGATATCTCGACTGAACTGCTAACAGGAATACTTCCTTCCCAGGCTGGTTTTTCCCCATCCAGCTTAGGACCTGAAGAAAATATTCTGGGGCCATCTTGTGAATTTCCAGAGATATTTTTTCTCCATTTCAATACTTCCGGGGTGATATCTCCTCCTGCGTCCCTTACCGTAGTGATACCATAAGCCAGGAATAGTTTTAAAAGTTCTTTATTTTCTTCAACTAAACTATCACCTCCCCTAAAGTGCACGTGCATGTCCCAGAGGCCGGGCATAACATAATTGTTTTTTGCATCTATCGTATCCTGGGCCTGGAACCGGCCAAGGTCTTTCATGTTTTCCACTATTTGAATAGTATCATTTACAATCCCGATAAGCTTATTCTGAAATACAGAGTCGGTTTTTACGTCGACTATATGCGCATTGGTAAGGAGCAGGTCAAAAGATCTTTTTTCTTCTTTCTGGCAGCTTAAAGTTAAAAATGAAATAAATATTAAAATAGCGAAGGCTTTCATGAAGAGGATATTTTCAGGTTTTCTGTTCTAAATGTATCAAATTATAATAAGAAGTGATCTAACTCAGTATTTTAAAGACTTTTTCAATTCTTAGTTTGTTAGCTTTCTAAAATGCTTTCTTTATTTTTAGGCAAATTTTAAAAAATGAAAAGAATATTCGGATTACTGATTTTTACACTTTTCCTGTGGAGTTGTGGATCTAATAAGGAAAAAGCAGATCTGCTGGTTTTTAATGCTAATGTTTACACCGTAGATGATGATTTTGGAAAAGCTGAAGCTTTTGCGGTTAAAGACGGTAAATTTCTGGAGATAGGAACCTCTGAAGCACTGCAGGATAAATATGAATTTTCCGAAAGAATAGATGCGGATGGAAAAGCAGTTTATCCTGGATTAATAGATGCTCATGCACATTTTTACGGCTTAGGAATGCAGCAGCAGCGTGTTGATCTTACCGGAACAGAAAGTTTTGAAGAAGTGGTCATCAGGCTGGTTGAATTCAACCAGAAGAAAAAGGTAGATTTTGTAGTTGGTCGCGGCTGGGATCAGAATGATTGGGAGGTGAAGGAATTTCCGGTAAAAGATACACTGGATAGATTGTTTCCTGATACTCCTGTAGCGATCACCAGGATAGATGGACATGCTATGCTGGTAAACCAGGCTGCACTGGAAATGGCAAATATTACCACGGAAACGAAATTTGAAGGTGGCGATATTGAACAGAAAAATGGAAAGTTAACCGGAATTCTTGTTGACAATCCAATGATGTTGATAGAAAAGATCACAGATGATCTGGATGAAGATACGCAGGCAGAAGCTTTGCTGGAGGCTCAGGATATTTGTTTCAGTTATGGACTTACAACTGTAGTTGATGCCGGAATAGACAGACAGGTGATCGAGCTTATTGATAGTCTTAATAAATCTGGCCAGTTAAAGATGAGGATTTATGCTATGATCTCTAATACCAAGGAGAATCTAGACTATTATCTTGATAAAAAGCCTTATAAGACCGACAGGTTGAATGTTCGATCAGTGAAATTCTATGGTGACGGAGCATTAGGCTCCAGAGGTGCTGCTTTAAAAGAGGAGTATTCAGACAGGCCAGATCATTTTGGGGCTCTGCTTTCTCCGGTTTCAGAATTCAAAAAAACGGCAAGCAGAATAGCTAATTCCGAATATCAAATGAACACTCACGCCATCGGAGATTCGGCAAATTACCTGGTTTTAAAGACTTACGATTCATTATTAAGTGGAGGTGGGGATAGAAGGTGGAGAGTAGAGCATTCTCAGGTTATCGCTCCCGAAGATTTCAATTATTTCAGTAAAAATATTATTCCTTCGGTTCAGCCAACTCATGCTACCAGTGATATGTACTGGGCTGAAGATAGACTTGGGGCAGAAAGGATCAAGGGAGCCTATGCATTCAAGAAATTACTTGATCAGGCTGAAATTGTTGCTTTGGGAACAGATTTTCCAGTAGAAAAGGTGAATCCATTCCTTACTTTTTATGCAGCGGTAGATCGTCAGGATACTGAAAATTATCCAGAAGGCGGTTTTATGAAAGATCAGGCATTAAGCAGGGAAGAGACTCTTAAAGGAATGACCATCTGGGCTGCTTATTCAAATTTTGAAGAAGATGAAAAGGGAAGTATTGAACCAGGGAAATTTGCCGATTTTGTAATTCTGGACCGGGATATAATGGAAGTAGAAATAGACAGTGTGCCTGAGACAAAGGTGATCTCAACTTTTGTTAACGGGGAGCAGGTCTATAATAATTAAACTGGGTATCTTTGCACTCATCAAAATTTTAAAAAAATGAACGAAGGATTATATGCAAAATTCCATACTTCAAAGGGAGAGATCCTGGTAGAGCTGGAATACGAAAAAACACCCGGAACTGTAGGTAACTTTGTTGGCCTGGCAGAAGGGAAAATAGAAAATGAGCCAAAAGCTGCTGGAGAACCATATTACGACGGATTGAAATTTCACCGTGTAATTCCAGATTTCATGGTGCAGGGTGGAGATCCTCAGGGAACCGGTGCCGGTGGACCTGGCTATAAATTCGATGATGAAATTCATCCTGAACTTAAGCATGATGCTCCAGGAAAACTTTCCATGGCTAATGCTGGACCCGGTACTAACGGAAGTCAGTTTTTTATCACTCACGTGGAGACTCCATGGTTAGATGGTAAACATACTGTTTTTGGTAATGTAGTGGAAGGTCAGGAAGTGGTAGATAAGATCCAACAGGGAGATAAGCTTGAAAAATTGGAGATCATCCGTGAAGGGAATGAGGCCAAAAATTTTGACGCTGTTCAAGCTTTTTCTGCTTTCACTGCTGAGAAGGCAAAGAGAGAAGAAGCAGAGAAAAAGAAGGCTGAAGCTGAAGTCGAAAAACTTGCTGCCGGTTTCGAAAAAACCGAAAGCGGGCTGCGTTATAAAATGATTCAGAAGGGTGATGGTAAACAAGCTGAAAAAGGTAAGACGGTTTCGGTTCATTATAAAGGTCAGTTAGCAGATGGTACTGTTTTCGATTCTTCTTATAAAAGAAATAAACCTTTAGAGTTTCCTGTAGGGGTAGGTCACGTGATCCCGGGCTGGGACGAAGGTATTCAACTGCTACAGGTTGGAGATAAAGCAAGAATGGTTATTCCATCACACCTGGCTTACGGAGAAAGAGGAGCAGGAGGAGTGATACCTCCAAATGCAATACTTATTTTCGACGTGGAATTGATGGATGTGAAATAAAAACTTTCAAAATATACTTTAGAAAAAGCGTTGAATGTCAACGCTTTTTTTTTTGCTTCAAATCAAAGCTTAAAAGTACCCTTCTTTTTCTTCAAAAAACGGAATGTTTAGTTAAGTTAATGGATATGAGGTTCTTGTATTTTTTTCTGAAACATTATTTAAAAACCGGTTTTTTGAAAAAAATAAAAAAAATTGAATAACTTATATTTATAAAACTCTGAATATAAAATATCTGCAAAGAAATTTTCCATTCAAAGATGTGATTTAAATTATTTGATTAACTAAAACTAGGAACAATGAAAGTTTTTGAAAAATCTACAGTGATCTTGCTCGTCTTCTTTGTGATGGGATTAACTCCGGGAATTGCTCAGAATGTTGGGGAATTCAGGTCCTTGGTGGGACAGTCTGCCAGGAATATGGATAATATTTTTAAGGATGAAGGATATTATCACATTAAAACCGATAAGTTTGGATATAATATTTATTCCTATTGGTGGAACAATTCTAAAAAAGAATGTGTTTGTGCTAACGTAAGTAATGGTGAGGTGAAATCTGTAGTAGCATCCAGACCAGCAGACTGCAATAAGTCTTCCCAGGGTAATCATCATGAAACTTCTTATAATGAGCATAGTTCTCACCATCATGACAATAACTCTCACTATTCATCAGGTTCTGAAGAAGGTGCATATGAAAGAGGATTCAGCGATGGAAAGTATAATAAGTCTTATCATAATTACTATAGAAACTCAAACGAAAAAGCAGCATATAGCAAAGGGTATTCAAGAGGCGTTTTAGACAGATCCCAATCCACCAGGCATCATTCTGGAAGAGGTGGATATGCAAATCATGAACGATACGAAGACGTTTTAGGAGATGACGCCAGAAGTGCATATTCGCAGCTAGAAAGAAGAGGTTTTCGGGAAGTTAAGGAGCATCAAAATGATGGAAAGACATATAGGGTATGGTATAATAGAGATACAGATCAGTGTATAAAAACCGTTAGCCAGAACAAAAGGATTAGTGATGTGATGAAGTCCACTCACTGTGACTAAACTCATATTTTAAAAAAAGAAAAGGCCCTTTAATGGGCCTTTTTTTAATTATTCAATTCCGGTTCAGGTGTCATCCGTAAATAAGGTCTTATCTCTTTATAACCTTTAGGGAACATTTTGTCTGCTTCCTCATTTGTTACAGAAGGACTAATAACCACATCTTCACCATGTTTCCAGTTTGCTGGCGTTGCCACTTTGTTATAAGCGGTTAACTGAAGCGAATCTATAACCCTTAGTAATTCATCAAAATTTCTACCTGTACTTGCCGGGTATGTAAGGGTCATTTTAATACTCTTGTCTGGCGCGATCACGAATACTGAACGTACGGTTAATGTATCATCAGCTTTTGGATGTATCATGCCATACAGGTCAGATACTTTTCTATCTTCATCTGCGATAATGGGGAAATTTACCGTGGTATTCTGAGTGTCATTTATATCCTTGATCCAGCCCTTGTGAGACTCTAATCCGTCAACACTTAAGGCCATCACTTTTACATTACGTTTATCAAATTCCGTCTTGTAATTTGCCACGGTTCCCAGTTCTGTAGTACAAACCGGAGTGTAATCTGCAGGGTGAGAAAAAAGTATTCCCCAGCTATCTCCAAGATAATCGTAGAAATTGATCTTGCCTTCTGATGTTTCCGCGTCAAAGTTTGGTGCTTTGTCGCCTAATTTTAAATCGCTCATAATCAATTGTTTTATTCGTTAACACTAATAACCTATTAAATCTATAGGGAATATAAAATTAAGGAAATAACATTTTGATTATTTGAACAATGCGTTAAATTATTCTTTCCATTTTATATTACATCCTATACTTGGTTTCTGGTTTTCTGAAACCTGTCTATTGTTCAACACAGCATCCATGGCTTCTCTGAGGTCTCTGCCATTTGGGTGTAACCCGTTTCCGGGGCGGCTGTCGTCCAGCTGACCATGATAAATAAGTTTTAGTTCAGCATCAAAAAGATAGAAATCAGGGGTGCAGGCGGCGTCGTAAGCTTTGGCGACCTCCTGGGATCCGTCAAATAGATACGGGAAAGAATACTGGTGTTTGGTGGCGTGCTCCTTCATCATTTCGGGGCTGTCCTGAGGATATTTTTGCACATCATTGCTCATTATTCCTGCAGAACCAAAACCTAATTGCCTGTATTCATTGGCGATATGTACAATTTCTTCGTTTACATGTTTTACAAAGGGGCAGTGATTACAAATGAACATAATCAATGTTCCGCGTTCACCTTTTACCTCTTCCAGCGTAATAAGATGATCTGTTATAGTGTCCATTAATTTGAAATCTGGTGCCTTGGTTCCCAGTTCAACTTTATTTGACGGAGTAAGTGACATCTTTTTCTTTAAAATTAATTATTAATGCTGAATATTGGCTAATTTGAAACCTTTAAATTATAAAGATGAAAGAGATCGATTGGAATGATTTTGAAAAGATAGAAATGCGGGTAGGAACTATCCTTTCTGCTGAAGATTTTCCTGAGGCTAAAAACCCCGCCTATAAACTTCAGATAGATTTTGGTGAAGAATTGGGTGAAAAAAGATCTTCAGCCCAGATCACCAGAAGATATACAAGGGAAGAATTGCCTGGAAGACAGATCATTGCCGTAGTTAATTTCCCGGTAAAAAGAATCGCCGGATTCAAAAGTGAATGCCTGGTAATGGGAGTCTTAGGAGATAATAAAGATGTGGTGCTGCTTTCACCAGATCAAAAAATGCCGAATGGGGCTCTAATTGGTTAGCCTAGGCTTCTTCCTTAAAATTTTTATGCTCATCCAGTAACCTGCGAATGTTCTTATTATGGCCATAAAGAACCATGATCTCGTCCTTATAAAGCTTGGTGCTGGCCTTTGCAACTCCCTGTACAGAGGCTTTTTCGGTATCTGCACCGAGTTCGTTCTTAGAATGTGATACATTCATGGTGGTAAGAACGATAATATCGAACTCGTCCTTAATATTTAGTTCCTTAATGGTCTTATCGTGGTATTCTTCAGGTATTTTGGTTTCCACAATGCTATAATCGCTATCCAGTTCAAAACTGTCTACTACACCTTCCAGGTTTAGTTTCTGCGCCCAGCGGTCTGCAGTTTCCTTTTCGGGGTGTATGATCTCATCAACACCCATTGTTTCAAGTACAGTTCGCTGCAGAGGATCTACGGCCCGGCTTATAAGGCGTTTAACTTTTATTTGTTTCATAAGGGCAGCCACCATGATATTAGCGCCTTTATCCTCACCTATCCCGACGATCACCACATCACAATCTTTGAGTGGAAGATTCTTTACCGCTTCCATATCTGTCGCGTCGAGGCTTATGGCGTGGGTGATCTTCTCTTTGATTGCATCTACTTTGCTCATGCTAATATCCACACCAATTACCTCGTTCCCCATTTCGGCTAATTTTTCCGAGATGGATGCACCAAAAACTCCAAGTCCCACCACTATATATTTCATAATTCTATTGGTTTAGTTAATTAAAACTTCATCTGTTGGATAACGATAATTGAGATGTTTTACCCTGCGTAACATGGCAATTAGAAGGGTGAGCATGCTTACCCGGCCAATGAACATGGTAAAGATAATCACCACTTTTGAGTAGGAAGAAAGATCTGCTGTAATTCCGGTTGAAAGTCCCACGGTACTATAAGCCGAAAAAGCTTCAAAAGCGATACTAAGCAAAGTCTTATCCTTATCGAAAGTAGCGATAAGAAAAATTGACAATCCTATTACCATCAAAGATAAAGAGATAATGGCGAAAGCTCTCCTTACCGACGCGTTTGAGATCTCTCTTTTATAAACTTCTATTCTGTCTTTTCCTTTCGCCAAACTGAAGAAATTCAACGTTGCCACGGCTATGGTACTTGTTTTAATTCCAC
>CBDTXN010000118.1:0-9837 GCA_965364455.1 uncultured Flavobacteriaceae bacterium | reverse complement strand
GAGCTTATGATCCCGTCATCAAAATACATCTGGCTCAGGATATAGGTATCAGGTTCTGCTTTATTAAAAAAAGAATTCTTACGATTATAACTTCTTTTTTCAGAATAGCTGGTATCGTCTGAGATTTCTTCAGGTAGTGGTTCTTCGACCTGGCAAGAGTGTAATAAGAAAAAACACAAGGCTGCACCAAAACACCAAATGTAAACATCGGCCTTCTTCATAGTATCTAAGTTTAGGTATGGTTGGCCTGACTAAAATACTATAAAAACCTGATTTTTAATGTTTTGAGTGTTAAAATGTTAATGCAATACCATCTTATTATTAACGGAATTCCAAAATGTTTTTTTAAACGCCTGAAAATTCAGCACTAAAAAAGCCCCGCGATTGCAGGGCTTTTCAATTATATTGTTTGAATAAGTTTTACTCCTGACCAGAAGTAGCTTTTTCCATTCCTTCTTCTATCATACTGTAGAACTGGTCTAGTTTAGGAAGAACAACGATTCTTGTTCTTCTGTTCTTAGCACGACCTTCAGCAGTTTCGTTTGTTGCAACAGGAATATAATAACTTCTACCTGCAGCAGTCATACGAGCTGGCTCTACACCAAAGTCATCCTGAAGAACTCTTACTACAGAAGTAGCACGCTTCACACTAAGATCCCAGTTATCTTCGAACATTGAAGTACTGATTGGCTTATTGTCTGTGTGACCTTCAACCATAAACTCGATGTTTGGCTTGTTCTTAACTACAGTAGCAACTTTCCCAAGTACTTCTTTAGCACGCGGGGTAATATTGTAACGACCACTGTCGAATAATAATTTATCTGAAATAGAAACGTAAACCACACCTTTTTCAACGTTGATCTCGATATCCTCGTCGCTCATATTTCCTAGAGCACCTTTAAGGCTTGTTACTAACGCAAGAGTTACAGAATCCTTTTTGTTCATAGCATCCTGCATAGAACGGATTGCCAGATCTTTTTCTTTAATGCTCTCTAAAGAACGCTCAAGGTTTTCTGCTTCTTTCTTAGAAAGGGTTGCAAGATCTCCAACGTTGTTAAGCAGGGCAGCGTTTGTATTGTTAAGTCGTGTGATCTGCTCATTCATTCGATCCTTCTCATCAAGACAAGAGTTCAATTTTACAGTAGCGGTATTTAACTGATCCTGAGTTTCTCTTTGCTTGGTTTCCAGCTCGTTGTATTTTTTCTGTGAAACACATGAAGATAGCAAAATGGCAGCTGTTGCCGACAAAAGCATGAGTTTTTTCATAATTCGTTTCTTATAAATTTTAAATTGTTAGAATGCCCAAAAATATCAAAAAAATCATAAGTCGAAAGCTTATTTCGACTTTTCATTTTAAAATTTTCTAAAGCTCGGTGAATTTCTTTTTTCTCTGAATAAAATGATCATAAACAATGGAAGAGGTGTAATAATAATTACTGAAAATGAAATCCTTAGGGCGTTTTTTTCTTATTCTTCCATAATGCCTGTAGAAACTGGCGTGGGCTTCTAATATGGCAAAGAAATGATTGAATTTTCCTTCAAAAATAAACTTGACCCCGGCGATGCCATCCATGATCATTCGGCTTAGCAGGATTAGAGATAATTTTCCCGGTTCTACATTTTTCAAAAGCAGGAATAATCCATTTCTAAAATTGAAAAAGGTCTTTTTTGGATTCATCTCCTGTAGAGTAGCGCCGCCGTAATGATATATCCTTGAATTCCCAACATATTTCACCTTGTAACCGGCATGATGAAGCCTCCAGCAAAGATCTATCTCTTCCTGATGAGCAAAGAAATCTTCATCCAATCCGCCAATTTCATTAAAAGCAGATTTTCTTATTGCCAGACAGGCACCACTGGCCCAGAAGATATATTCATCTTCATTATACTGTCCATGATCCTCCTCCAGTTCCTGGAAGATCCTGCCCCGGCAAAACGGATACCCAAATTTATCCAGATAGCCGCCTGCAGCACCGGCATATTCAAAATGATCTTTACTCTTATAATCGAGTATCTTTGGCTGAATGGCCGCAGTTTCCAGTTCGTTACCAAAAACTTTAAGAATTGGTGCCAGCCAGTTTTCTGTAACCTCCACATCGCTATTTAGCAGAATATAGATCTCTTCAGGAACCGCTTTGAGCGCGAGATTATAACCACCTGCATATCCTTCATTCCGATCGTTTTCAATTATGTGAACTTCAGGAAAACTATTCTTTAAAAAAGCAACAGAATCATCTGTGGAAGCATTATCTGCAACATAGATTTTAGCGTTTTCAGAATATCTAATTACCGAAGGTAAATATTGCTCCAACAGCTTTTTTCCGTTCCAATTCAATATGACTACAGCTACTTTCATTATCGGGAATATTCAGGCAGTTCTTTTAGAAAGATATAATTCTCGTTCTCATAATCCATCCTACAGAAAAAATGTTCTATCCCGTTGGTGACCATAAGATAATTTGCCTTTAAGCTCAGGTTATAACGGGCAATTTGATCAAAAGTATCCTGGGTGATCTTTATGGAAGGGGCTTTACATTCAACAATAATTTGAATGTTTCCTTCAGGTTCAAATACCACAATATCATATCTTTTTGTTAGTCCTGCGATCTTTAATTGCTTCTCCACATTGATAAGGCTAAGTGGGTAATTTTTTTCTGAACGCAAAAATTTCACGCAGTTTTGCCGAACCCATTCTTCAGGGGTGAGAATGATAAATTTTTTCCTCAGATCATCAAAAACGGCTATTTTATTTTGACTATTTTTGAACCGAAACGAATATGAGGGGAAATTCAGTTTTTGCATATTTCAAAAGTAATAAAGAATATTACAGCCCTGCAATTTACTTTTTTTGAATTCCTCAAAGCTAAATCTGCACTAAAATCCCTATGGACGAAGCAAGAAGTATTGTTACCGATATTCAGAAAGGAAATATAAAACCAATCTATTTTCTGATGGGCGAGGAGCCTTATTATGTAGACAGGATCTCAGATTTTATCGCAGAAAATGTTCTTTCTGAAGAGGAAAGAGGCTTCAACCAAATGGTGATCTACGGTCGGGATACCAATATCGATGATATTGTTAGTAATGCGAAGCGCTATCCTATGATGGCTGAAAGGCAGGTGGTAATCGTGAAGGAAGCCCAGGATCTTTCCAGGACTATCGAAAAACTGGTGGGATATGCTGAAAATCCTCAACCTACTACCGTACTGGTGGTTTGTTATAAGTACAAGAAAATAGATAAACGAAAAAAGCTTCATAAAACCATCGCCAAAACTGGGGTGATCTTTGAAGGAAAACGTTTATATGAAAACCAGGTTGGAGACTGGATCATAAAGACGATGAAGAGCAGGGGTTATGGCATTTCTCCGAAAGCAGCTCAGATGCTGGTAGAATTCCTTGGTACCGATCTGGGGAAGATTGATAATGAACTTCAGAAATTACAACTAATATGTCCGGAAGGAACAACGATAAGTCCTGAGCTTATTGAGGAGAATATTGGGATTAGTAAAGACTTCAATAATTTTGAACTAAGAAAGGCAATTGGTGAAAAGGATAGTTTAAGGGCTCATAGAATAATTAACTATTTTGCCCAGAACCCAAAGGACAATCCAATGGTTGTTACTATCTCTCTACTGTTTTCCTATTTTTCACAGATCCTGCAATATCATGGTATGAATGATAAGTCTAAGGGAGCTGTTGCAAAACAACTTAAGGTAAATCCTTATTTTGTTAGTGATTATGTTACGGCGGCAAGGAATTATCCAATGAAAAAAGTTAGCCATGCGATTAGTTTGTTGCAGGAAACCGATGTAAAAAGTAAGGGCGTTGGAGCTGCGAATGTATCACAGGGAGACCTGCTTAAGGAAGTTCTGGTAAAAATAATGAACTAAGAAATGAGCAAATTTTCATCTTGGATAAATGCAGCACGACTTAGAACCTTACCACTTTCCATTTCTGGGATATTTGTTGGTAGTGCAATAGCTGCCAAGGAAAATTATTTTGACTGGGCCATTTTCAGTTTAGCGATTGGTACAACCTTAGGCCTGCAGGTACTATCTAATTTTGCCAATGATTACGGCGATGGAGTCAAGGGAACAGATAATGATGATAGAATAGGTCCAGCCCGGGCGATCCAAAGCGGACTTATAACCCAGAAAGAAATGAAGGAGGCCATGGTGGTTACGGCCATAACTACTTTAGTTCTTGCCGTACTTCTAATTTATGCAGCCTTTGGAGGAGACCAATTAATTTCTGCTCTAATATTTTTTATTCTGGGTGTAGCAGCTATCGTTGCTGCAATTAAGTATACGGTAGGGGATTCAGCTTATGGTTACAGGGGAATGGGCGATCTTTTTGTATTTATTTTCTTTGGTTTGGTCGCGGTTTACGGCTCTTATTATTTGTATAGTCACGACCATGAAATTAAAAGTTTTTTTCCGGCAATATCTATAGGATTACTTAGTGTGGCGGTATTAAATTTAAATAACCTCAGGGACAGGGTCTCAGACGAAAAATCTAAGAAGATCACCCTGGTAGTAAAACTGGGAGAAAAAAAGGCGAAGGCATATCATTACTTTCTTATAATAGGTTCGTTATTCTTTTTTCTTATGTATTCAGTAATAAGCAGGTCTGAACTTAATGACATGATATATATATTGGGTTTTATTCCGCTTGTTATGCATTTAATAAGAGTTGTTAATAACGAGGATCCCAAACTCCTGGATCCCGAGTTAAAGGTAGTGGCACTTTCCACATTCGGAGTTTCTATCCTGTTTTCAATAGGTTTACTCTGGTAGCAACTAGCCAAGTTTAACAAAAATATATAGCCTGTCCTATTTTGGTTTTTTATTGAATTCTTAATTTTATGAAAACCAACATTTTTTAGATTATGAAGATCACATTTTATGGCCAGAATACGCTGGCATTGAAAATAGGAGACGTTAATGTTTTAGTAGATCCATTTATTACTGGAAACGATCTTTCTAAGGACAAGGTCGATATCATGGACCTTAAAGCTGACTATATTTTGCTTACTCATGCACACCAGGATCACACCCTGGATGCTGAAGCGATTGCAAAAAACACAGGAGCAGTGATCGTAAGTAATTATGAGATAGCTAATCATTATGAAGCAAAGGGATTTGAAGTCCATCCTATGAATCATGGAGGTAGCTGGGATTTTGAATTTGGAAAAGTAAAGTATGTGAATGCGATTCACACCAGTTCTTTTCCAGACGGAAGTTATGGTGGTCAGCCTGGAGGTTTTGTTATAGAAGGTGAGCATAAGAATATCTATATAGCCGGAGATACTGCTTTAACCATGGATATGAAATTGATCCCAATGCAAACAAATCTTGATCTTGCAGTTTTGCCAATCGGGGATAATTTCACAATGGGAGTGGATGATGCAATCGTAGCCAGTGATTTTATTGAATGTGATAAGATCTTAGGATGCCACTACGATACGTTTGGCTATATTGAGATCGATCACGAGGAAGCAAAAAGGAAATTCTATGAAAAAGGAAAAGACCTTATGTTGCTTGAAATTGGTGAAGCTATAGAATTATAATAAATGACTGCAGACTATAAAAAGTACATACTCAATTTTAAACGCCCCAGTGGAACTTCCCGGGGCGTTCTTACTGAAAAGGAGACCTGGTTTCTTAAAATTTCTGATGGGAATAATTTTGGAATAGGAGAATGTGGTATTCTAAGAAGCCTGAGCATGGATGACCGTCCAGACTACGAAGAGAAATTAAAATGGGTTTGCAATAACATCAATCTCGGTAAGGAAATGCTTTGGGAAGAACTTCGTGAATTCCCCAGTATCCAGTTTGGGGTTGAAATGGCTTTTAGGAGTCTGGAAGCTAAAGATCCTTTTATTCTTTTTCCATCAGATTTCACCTCCGGTAAAGCATCTATCGCGATCAACGGTCTTATATGGATGGGCGATAAAGCTTTTATGAAAGAGCAGATCACAGAAAAAATAAATGCCGGTTTCAATTGTATTAAATTGAAAATAGGTGCGATAGATTTTGATACGGAACTTGATATTTTGGGTTCTATCCGTGAGAATTTTTCTGAAAATGAGATAGAACTACGGGTAGATGCAAATGGAGCTTTTTTACCGGAAGATGCAATGTCTAAATTAAAGTTGCTCTCAAAATTTAATTTGCACAGTATAGAACAACCTATAAAGCAAGGCCAGGTAAGTGATATGGCTGAATTATGTAAAAAAACTCCCCTTCCTATCGCCTTGGATGAAGAACTAATTGGCGTTGTAGATGTAACAGAAAAAGAAAAGCTCATACATACAATAGATCCTCAATATGTAATTTTTAAACCCAGTTTGATAGGAGGTTTTAAGGGAACAGAGGAGTGGAAGGAGGTTTGTGAGGCTCATGGTGTTAAATGGTGGATCACCAGCGCACTGGAAAGTAATATTGGTCTTAACGCCATTGCCCAATGGACCTACACATTAGATCCTGACCTACCACAGGGACTCGGAACGGGAGGTTTATATACCAACAATTTTGAAAGTCCTCTGGAGGTCAACAATGGAAATATCGGGTATAACAGCTCTAAAGACTGGGAATTTAATTTATAGGTAATATGTTTATAGCACAGGCTTTCAGGTATTCACATTCATTCTGGCGATATTTGGTTATCCCGGTTCTGTTTTTTGGTTTAATGGCCCTTAATTATGTATTCATTGAAATGATGGATATAGATGTTGGGCAGGTTATGCAAGATGAGATAGCTCGTAAAGGATCAAACAGGGTCCTGGTAGAGAATCTAGCCGCTTTCGTAATATTTCTTGCCGGACTATTTCTTTGGGTTAAATATGTGCATAATCAACCAATAAAAGCTCTCACCACAACACGTAGTAAAGTGGACTGGAGTAGATTCTGGTTTGCTTTTATCCTGGTGGCGGCCTTTAATATAGTCGTGACATTATTCGACTATTTTTCCAATCCTGAAGACTTTTCATTAAACTTTCAGTTAGAACCCTTTCTTTATTTATTGCTGATCTCAGTTTTATTAATTCCTATTCAAACAAGCTTTGAAGAATATTTCTTTCGAGGATATTTAATGCAGGGCATTGGAATTCTGGTAAGAAACAGGTGGATTCCACTTATAGTTACTTCAGTAATTTTTGGAGGTTTGCATTATTTTAATCCTGAAGTTACCAAACTGGGCGATATTATTATGATCTATTATATTGGGACTGGTTTTATGCTTGGTATAATGACTCTTATGGATGAAGGGTTAGAGCTTGCTCTTGGATTTCATGCAGCAAATAATCTAATTACAGCACTACTTGTAACGGCTGATTGGACCGCTTTTCAAACACACTCTATTTTTAAGGATATTTCGGAACCATCAGCTGGATGGGATGTTCTGATTCCTGTTTTCATTATATATCCCTTATTTCTATTTATCATGGCCAGAAAGTATAAATGGACAAACTGGAAGGAGAAATTATTCGGAAGGGTTGAAAAACCGGCAGATCTGTAAAAAAATTATTGGCGCAAAATTTAGTTTCAAAATGGTTAAGTGCCAGAATTGAATTGGAATTCATAAATGTTTCTCAACATAATTAAGAATTTCATTTCATTTTGTTAACTTTAACTACCTAGTTATTAACCATTTTTGTCTAAATATGCCAAACAAGTATAAAATACCTGAAACGCATCCCGATTTTAGACTGAACAAAAGGCACTATACCAACTCTGAACTTAAGCAGGTAGCTTACAGTTATATAAAAGAAGGTGAGCCTTATGAGCAGCAGATTGGGAGCTTCCTCCTGGATTGGTTGAAACCAACCTCGTATTTAGAAGTTCATACTTCCGGGTCTACTGGAACCCCGAAGAAAATAAGACTTAAAAAGCAGCACATGGTGAATTCTGCCCTGGCTACTTCAAGGTTTTTTGATCTTCCTTCCACCACAACAGCTTTACTTTGTTTACCAGCTGAATATATAGCCGGTAAAATGATGCTGGTAAGGGCAATGTTCCTAGGATGGGACCTTGATACGGTTCCCCCATCTTCAAACCCTTTGGATAACTTATTTAAGGTTTATGACTTCTCTGCCATGACTCCTTTTCAACTGGATAATTCCATTGCCAGGTTACACCTGGTAAAAAAGCTTATCATTGGCGGAGGAGCAGTTTCACCACGCCTGAAAAAAATGCTTCAGGATGTAGATGCCCGGATTTTTGAAACTTATGGAATGACAGAAACCTCAAGTCATATAGCAGCCAAAAAATTAAATCCGAGAAAGAAGAATAATGGAAACAGGCCATTTAAATTAATGCCAAATGTTAGTATTTCCCAGGATGAAAGAGGTTGTCTTATAATTAAAGCTCCAAATATCCTTGATGAAGAAATAGTTACCAATGATGTTGTGGAGATAGTTACCTACAAGAAATTTCACTGGAAGGGCAGATATGATAATATAATAAATTCTGGTGGTATTAAGTTATTTCCTGAACAGATCGAGCGAAAACTCAACAAGGTTCTTGATCATAGATTTTTTGTTACTTCTTTGCCAGATGAATCCCTGGGCGATAAACTAGTTCTTTTTGTTGAAGATGATTTTTCAGAAGATACTATTGATGAACTTCAGGAAAAGATAAGTAGCATTAAATCACTGGGTAAATACGAAAAACCTAAGAAGATCTATTTAATCGAGAAATTCGAGGAAACTCCAAACGGCAAGATTCATCGCGAGAACACCTTGAAAAGTAAAGTTTCATAATTTAATTATGAGATATTTACTATTTCCTTTTTTACTACTGAGCCTTTTAAATATGAAAACGATTTTTGATTTTCATAATAATGCAGATACCTCAAATTGGTATGTTGTTGTAGATGGAGTCATGGGTGGAAAGTCTACAGGTAGTTTAAAAGTTAATGATGAGGGTCACGGACTTTTCGAAGGAACAATCTCTCTGGCAAATAATGGAGGCTTTTCTTCGGTAAGATATGATCTGCCGGAAAAAATAAGTATTGGAGACAACCAATATATCGCTTTAAGGCTAAAGGGTGATGGAAAAAATTATCAGTTCAGGCTTAAGAACGACAAAGAAAACTACTATTCCTATATCAAAGAATTCGCTACTTCAGGCGACTGGCAGGAGATTAAAATCCCTTTAAATGAAATGTATCCTTCATTTCGTGGAAGAAAACTGGATAAACCGAATTTTGCTCATGACAATATCCAAGAGATCGCTATCTTGATCGGAAATAAGAAAAATGAGAAATTCCGGCTTTCGATCGATAAGATCGAATTAAAATGACCTGGAATTCTGAAAATATATTCCTCAAATCTATATCTATTTAATGAAAAAAATATTCTTCCTAATCCTGGTATTATCTGCCGGGATCGTTCAAAGCCAGGTTTTAGCCGAAAGAGAACGATCTAAAGTGACCGACGAAATTCTTTCAGTTAGATTCAATGAACTTCTTCCTGAATTAATGGACCGTTCTAATATTGATATGTGGGTAATCATATCCCGGGAATATAATGAGGATCCTGTGTTAAGAACAATGTTGCCTTCTACCTGGTTGAATGCTCGCCGGAGGACCATCCTCGTTTTTTATCGTGATAAGGAAAATAATAAAATGGAGAAGCTGGCCATTGCGAGATACAATATTGGGGATAATATAGAATCAGCCTGGGATAAGGAAAAACAACCTGACCAATGGAAAGCCTTGGTAGAGATAATTAAAGAGAGAGAGCCTTCTAAAATTGGGATTAATACTTCAGAAAATTTTGGAATCGCTGACGGCCTGGTAAAAAGCACCCTTGGATTTACGGGATTTTTTCCAGCG
>CBDTXN010000117.1:0-9869 GCA_965364455.1 uncultured Flavobacteriaceae bacterium | reverse complement strand
AGGACGCCAGGTTTTCATCCTGGTAACAGGGGTTCGATTCCCCTACGGACTACGAAAGGAAACACTGAAAGAATTGTGTTTGTTTTTAGCAACAAGTTGAGTTGCGCTTTGAAATAATTTTTGGTCCGTTCGTCTAGGGGTTAGGACGCCAGGTTTTCATCCTGGTAACAGGGGTTCGATTCCCCTACGGACTACTTTTAAAAAACATTTAAATAATAATTGTAATGGCAAATCATAAGTCAGCGTTGAAGAGGATTCGTAGCAATGAGACTAAGCGTCTAAGAAATCGCTACCAGCATAAAACTACAAGGAACGCGATCAAGAAATTGCGTGATGCCGATAAGAAAGAGGCTGAGGCTTTGTTGCCTTCTGTGATTTCTATGGTAGACAAATTGGCTAAGAATAATATCATTCATGATAATAAAGCTGCTAACCTAAAGTCAAACTTGACTAAGCACGTCGCAGCACTTTAATTTTAGCAGTGTTCAATTTATAAAAGAATGCTTTTCGGTTTCCGGAAGGCATTTTTTTGTTGTCAAAATATTAGAATACTGAAACTCCGGTTAGTGTAGTAAATCTTTCCAGTGCTTTCATGCCCAATTCTGAGTTACCATTGTCATTCAATATAGGACTCCAGACTGCTACAGAGTAATTTTCCGGGTGTATAGCTACAATTCCACCTCCAACGCCACTTTTCCCAGGTAATCCTACCTGAAAACTAAATTCTCCGGCTTCATCATAAAATCCGCAAGTCTGCATTAGAGCGTTTATCCTTTTTACTGTTTTCGGTTTTAATATCTTTTTGTCAGTTTCAAGAATTCTACCTCTGTTGGCAAATATCATAAATGCTTTTGAAAGCTGTTGGCAGGACATAGCTAGGGAGCATTGATAAAAATAGAAGTCTACGATAGGTTCTACATCACATTTAATATTACCCAGGGCTTTTATATAATTTACCAGGGCGATATTTCTGTAACCCGTCGATTTTTCTGAGGCAGCTACTGTCTCATCGTAATGAATATCTTCGTCTCCAGTAATTTCTCTTACGAAGTCAAGTAATTCTTGTTTAGGGTCTTTAAGTTGATCTACCAGAATATCAGAAATTACCAGTGCTCCTGCGTTGATAAACGGATTTCTGGGAATTCCACTTTCGTATTCAAGCTGGGTAAGACTATTAAAAGGATCTCCAGATGGTTCTACATCGACGCGGTCCCAAAGATCTTCTCCCATTAATCTCATACCCATCGCCAGGGTGAATACCTTAGATATACTTTGAATAGAAAATTTTTCCTGACTATCCCCGAAGCAAAAATGCTGTTGATCACCGCAATATACATGCATGCCGAATTTCTTTCGGTCTACTTTCGCAAGCTCTGGAATGTAAGAGGCTACTTTACCTTTTACATCGCGGTAACTCATTTCATCATGAATTGTATCGAGGATTTTTTGGTAGTCCATGCTAATTTAAATCGGTTAGATCTGTTCCTGTCTCTATTTCGAAAGGTACTTTATCCTTTTTGAAAAGTCTAGCCGGTAAGTCGCCTTTTAACGTAACTTTATTATCCTTTATTTCCAGCCAGCTTCCCTCTCTAAGTCCAACCACAGGCTGAGAATTGAGCCCATGAAATTCTTTAATTCTTGTTTCCCTTGTTTCTCCTTTATGTTCGGAATTTGGATCGGGGTCAAGATAATGTGGATTGATATTAAAAGGTACCAAGCCTAAAGTTTGAAAAGAAGGCGGATAAACTATCGGCATGTCGTTAGTTGTTTGCATGCTAAGCCCGCTAATATTTGTCCCTGCACTCGTGCCCATATAAGGAGTGCCATTTTTAACGACCTCTTTTATTTCATTCATGACCTTGTTTCTATATAATTCTGAAACGAGCAGAAAAGTATTTCCACCACCGGTAAAAATTCCTTTAGCTTTTTGAACCGCTTTTACCGGGTCTTCAAATTCATTGATCCCTTTTACTTTAATACCAACCCTGGAAAATGCTTCCGAAGCTTTCGCGGTATATTCTTCGTGGGAGATTCCGCCCGGTCTAGCATAGGGGATGAAAAGGATTTCATCTATATCCTTATAAAGTTCAGGAAGATGGGGGATAAGATATTCCAGATAATCCTGGTTATGTAAAGTCGAGGTGCTGGCAAGTATTGCGTTCATTATATTTTTTCAGGTAAATTTAGAGAATCAAAGGCATTAACAAAAGTTTACAGCTTCCTAAAGGCGAAATTGAATTTTTCACCGTTAGTAAATATCCGGATACTAACCAATTCGTATTGATCTTAAGAAAATCTTTAAGGCTATTGCCTTTTTTTATACTGCTATTTGCAGCAGATCGTACTGTTTACTCACAGGAGGAAAAGCTCCTGCATGGACAGGTTATTTCCGATACTATCCCAACTTCAAATATTCATGTTGTAAATCTTAACTTGGAGATCGGGACCACTAGTGATAAATCTGGAAGTTTCAGGATTTTTTCTAGGAGGGGAGACACCCTGCAATTTTCTTCAGTTCAATTTGAAAATAAAAAGCTAGTCATTTCCAAAACCGATCACGAAAAAGGTGAAATAACAGTAAAGTTATTTCCTGCCAGGAATGAATTGGATGAAGTGAAAATATCTGATCTTAAACTTAGTGGTTACCTCCAATCTGATCTTCCTAAGATCAATTACTTCGATAGGCAGAAATATGGAATTCCGTATCCTGAAAAAAGACTTAGTCAGACTGAAAGGAGGTTGTATACAGCGAATAGCAATATTACCAGTCGATGGCAATATATTGGAGTTTTGCTGGGAGGAGTTCCTTTAGATGTTATTATGAACGACATTAATGGAAGAACGAAATACCTAAAAGCTCTAGATAAACAGGATAAATTACAGTTGAGCGTACAAAAAGGGATAGATGGATTAGGTAAGAAATTTTTTATTGAGGATCTGCGTCTCCCAGAAAATGAAATTGAAAATTTCGTTTATTTCTGTACAGACTTTCCGGAATTTAAAGAACATATAGCTTCCTCAAACAGGCTAAGCCTTATAGAGTTCTATTCATCGAAATTAGAGGATTTCATCAACCTTAGACAAATAAATGCACCAGCAAAAAACTAGTTTAAGTTATTTTATATTTCTTTTCATATTTAGCTTTCTGCAATTACAAGATCTGAAAGCGCAGGAACGGTCAGTTTTAACCGGAAAGGTATTGGTGGATAGCATTCAGAATATGTCGGGAATACATGTGGTTAATCTTACTGCCGAATTAGGTTCTACAACTAATGAGGATGGGAATTTTAAAATCCTTGCGAAAGCGGGTGATACCCTATTCTTTTCCTCTATTCAGTTTGAGCATAAGAAGGTGGTAGTTAAAAATGTCAATTTCGAGGAGGATCTAATCGTTAAATTGATGGAAAAGTATAATGAACTGGAGGAAATAAGGCTGGATGATATTAGGCTTTCGGGGGTTCTTTCCCAGGACCTTGATAAAGTTCCAAAATCTATTTATGAAAAACTGGGTATTCCATTTCCAAAACCGCGCCGAACGAGTCTTGAACTTGAAGTTCATTCAGCATATAATGGAGGGAATATCACTACCCTTATCAATATGTTAAATGGAAAATTTAAACAATTGGAAAAGGCTAAGGAGAATAATAAGAACAAAAGCCTGGTTTATAAGGCACGTGATATGCTTGGTGAATCCTTTTTTATATCCCAGTTAGCTATACCGCAGGGAGAAGTTATCAATTTTCTGTTCTTTTGTTCCTATGACTCAGAATTTTCCGACCTCGTCAATTCAGAAAAATTACTCAAACTGGTGGAATACTATGAAAACCAGGTAGAATCTTTCAAAGCATTGCGTGAAATCGATTAATTTCCCTTTTTTTGTGAAATCATGAAAATTAGTAATATTAATATTCAATTTTTGAGTTCAATAAATAATCCATACAAAAAGCTGTTAAGCCTTATTTTTCTTGTTTGTCTCACGGGTTTCACGGCTAAGGCTCAGGATTCTGTTTTGCTTGAGGGGAGGGTAAAAGCCAGTAGGCCGGACGTGGAGAAGATTCACGTGATAAATCTAAATCTTGAAAAAGGAGCTGTAACCAATGCTGAAGGTTTATTTCAGATAAATGCTAATGAGAATGATAGTCTTTATATTTCTTCGGTACAATTTCAAAATGCAACCATAATTGTCACCAAGGAGATGATGGAGACTGGAAAGATTGAAATTGAACTTCAGGATAAAATGAATGAACTGGCCGAAGTTATAATTGACGATATTAAATTATCTGGGCATCTTTCAAATGATCTTAAAAAGATCTCGATAGCTAAAGTTGAGAAGAAGTATGAGTTGCAAAATAATCTGAATGAATTCCTTAGAAAAGATCGGGAGATGAATGCGTATGAAAAACCGGTAGCGAATGGGGGGATAAGAATTGATAAGATAGCAGGTTCAGTGATCGAGAAATTGTCTGCCAATAAAGAGAAACCAAAAACCTATACAAAAAGAGAGTTGGCGAACAAAAGTATCGCTATAGTTGGGCATGGTTTCTTTAAAGATGACCTGAAATTAAATGAAAACGAGATCTGCAATTTCGTTTATTATTGTACCGAGGATGTACACTTCAAACGACTGGTAATAAATAATAATGCCTTTGTCCTCATCGAATATTTTGAGAGCCGTATTAACGATTTTAAAGAAGATAGAGGAAGCTCTCTAAATATAAATTCTCAAATTCCAGGATAAATTTTCTTTCACTTTAAACCTTTTACTTTTTTGATTGTCAAACTCATGCAAATCTGAACTATCTGATTTTTGGTTTAGTTTTTGCTCCTTATGAATTAAAAATGACTATGAGAAAGAATTTTGCTTTTTTATTTATCGTCGCATTGCTATGCTCTTTCACTACAAAAGCGCACGAAACTTATTTGAGCGTAACCGAGATTGAGTATAATAAAGAGCAAAAAAGTCTTCAGATAATTTCCAGAGTTTTTATAGATGATCTTGAAAATGTACTATCCAAAAGATACCAGAAGGATATTAGTCTTTCTTATGAGGAAGATCTGGAAGTAAATAAAGAGATTATTGCAAAATATTTAGATAAGAAATTCAATTTGACCGTAAATGGTCAGGTCCTGAAATTAAAGCTCCTTGGGAGTAAATTCGATGCAGACCAGGTTGTGATGTTTATCGAATGTACCAATGTGGATGATTTTGGCGAATTCAGAGTTGAAAATCTTATTCTAACCGACTTATTCGATTCTCAAAAGAATATTGTCCATGTGAAAAATAACGGAACCATTGAAAGTATGCTGCTTGTAAAAGGAAATGGTAGTAAAACTTTAAATTTTTAGGAATTCATGGTTCTTAAACAATTATATAATTATTTTTGGCAACCTTAAATTAAAACTAAGTAAATGAAGAGATTAAACATGCTATGCTCAGTGTTTTTGATGTTCGTATTCGCAGGTGTTTCTGCACAGGATACAGAGCAGAAAGAAGCGCGTGAGCAAGGTCACACAAACCAAAACAAATTCAGGCAAATGTATCAGGAGCTTGCCACTCCTAATCAATATAGAACGGCTTCCGGTGCTCCGGGACCGGCTTATTATCAAAATGAGGCCGATTACAAGATGGACATCGTACTTGATGATAAGAATTCAGTACTAACAGGTGAAGAAACTATTACTTACCATAACAATTCACCGCAGGACCTGGAATATCTATGGGTTCAGTTAGATCAAAATATCAGGAAAAAAGATGCTCCTCAAAAGGATGGTAGCGGAATGGCTCCTGTAGCTACTCCGGGAAGGTTTGCCAGTAATTATTTGAAAGAGCCTTTTGATGGGGGATTCAATATTAAAGAAGTTTCTGCAAATGGAACTCCTTTAAAGTATACCATTCAGCAGACAATGATGCGTATAGATATGCCTCAGCCTTTAAAAGCAGGTGAGAGCTATACTTTCGATATTAACTGGTCTTATAACGTTAATAATCACGTGACCAACCGTGCACGTTCTGGTTACGAATATTTTGACGAAGATGGTAACAAAGCTTATGTAATTGCTCAATTCTTCCCAAGAATGGCAGTTTACAATGATGTTGAAGGATGGCAGAATTACCAATTCTGGGGTAATGGAGAATTCGCTCTTCCATTTGGAGATTACGAAGTGAATATTACTGTTCCTGCAGATCACGTAATGGAAGCAACAGGAGAACTTCAAAATAGAAAAGAGGTTTACTCTAAAGATATGATGAAGCGTTACGAGCAGGCTAAAAAGTCTTATGATAAGCCCGTAATGATCGTTACCCAGGAAGAAGCTGAAAAAGCTGAAAAAGGTTTTTCAGATAAAACTAAAACATGGACCTATAAAGCAGATATGGTTCGTGATTTTGCTTTCTCTACTTCAAGAAAGTTCATTCTAGATATGATGGCGGTAGATGTAATGGGGAAAGATGTTATGGCAGTTTCTCTTTATCCTAAAGAAGGAAACCCACTTTGGGAAGACTGGTCTACAAAAGTAGTGGCTAGTACTCTTAAAAGTTATTCAGAGCACACGTTCCAGTATCCATACCATAAAGCCGTATCAGTTCACGCTAAGAACCAGGGAATGGAATACCCTATGATCTGCTGGAATTATGGACGTCCAGATGCAGAAGGAAATTTTAGTGACCGTACAAAATTCGGTATGATGAGTGTGATCATCCACGAGGTGGGACACAACTTCTTCCCAATGATCGTAAACTCAGATGAGCGTCAGTGGGGATGGATGGATGAAGGTATCAATACCTTTGTTCAGTATGTTGCCGAGCAGGATTTTGCTAGAGATTATCCTGATGCAATTACTGGTCTTAATAAGTATCCTTCAAGAAGAGGTGAACCAAGTAAGATTGTGCCTTATATGAAGGGTAACCAGGATTACATTTCTCCTATTATGTCTAACCCGGAACAGGTTCACCAGTTAGGTAATAACGCTTATGGTAAGCCGGCTACTGCATTGAATATACTTCGCGAAACGATCATGGGGCGTGAGCTATTCGATTATGCATTTAAGACATATTCTCAGAGATGGATGTTCAAGCATCCAACCCCAGAGGACTTTTTCAGAACTATGGAAGATGCATCTTCTATAGATCTTGACTGGTTCTGGAGAGGATGGTTCTATACTACAGATAATGTGGATATCGGAATTAAAGAGGTTAATAAATATTACGTTACAGATAAGCCTACCCAGGCTGGTAGAGATATGCTGGAGAGATACGGAACCTCTCCTGAAGAAACGGAGGCTCTATACGTAGTAACAGAGGATGATGCTGAATTTGATGAAGAGATGAAAGAAAAATCTCTGCTTGAGAATTCTGAAACACTTCAGGCATATGTAATGGATAACTTCAGTGAAGAAGAGAGAAAGAACCTTGTGGCACCTAAGTATTTCTACCAGGTGGTTTTTGAAAAACCAGGTGGATTGGTAATGCCAATTATCGTAGAATTGACTTACGCTGACGGAACTTCAGAAAAACAGACATATCCTGTACAGATCTGGAGAAAGAATGAAAATCTGGTGAGTAAAGTGATTCCTTCAGATAAAGAAATTACTAAGATAACTCTAGATCCAGACCTTGAAACAGCAGATGTTGATGTGAACAACAATAGCTGGCCAAAAGCGGAATCTAAGAGCGAATTTGAGGAGTTTAAAGATTCTTCTCAGGAATAGTAATCTTCGCAAATAATATTTAAGCCGACTTTAACGAGTCGGCTTTTTTTATGCTTAGTTTTGTATTTATATTTGTCCTGTTATGTATATGTTACCTTTATTTATTAGTGGAGCTGAAATAGCCTTTATCATGTTCATTTTGGTAATGGTTTTTGGAGCTGATAAGATCCCGGATATCGCCCGTGGTTTGGGTAAAGGCATGAAAGCCGTTAAAAATGCCTCAAATGATATTAAAAGTGAGATTCAGAAAAGTGCTGAGAAGCAGGGTATAGATACAGATTTTACAAAAGATGTTCGCGGGGAAATAGATAAGGTGAAAGAAGATATAGACGAAATTACCGGCTCTGTACGACGCAAGCCCTGATACTATTAGTGCATGTTGGAGAAAATTGAGCAATGGGACAGGGAGTTGTTTGTATATCTCAATAACCTGGGAATTGAAAAATACGATTCATTCTGGCTTTTCGTTACAGATCCTCGACACTGGATCCCTCTTTATTTACTTTTCTTTCTTTTTTTCTTTTTAGCATTTCACTGGAGAAAAGCTTCATTCGCTTCCTTATTCTTACTAGCTACCGTTTTTACTACCTGGGGATTAACAAATCTTGTAAAAGGTGTTGCACTGAGATTAAGACCTAACAATACACCTGAACTATTAGAACTTATTAGAGTTTTACAGGAGCCTAGTAATTACAGTTTCTTTTCAGGACATTCCAGTACTTCCTTTGCTGCCACGACATTTATAGTTTTAATATTATCTGAAAAAACCAGATGGATCTACCTCGCTTATTTATGGCCAATCCTATTTGTAATGAGCAGGATCTATGTAGGAGTACATTATCCTGGAGATATTATCGTAGGTATGGTTGTAGGAATTATCATGGCGATCATATTTTATAAGCTTTACGATAAATCTGGAAGACGACTGGTATTCTAGAGAATCCTCGTAAGAGTTAGTCCGTCCCTTATTGGAAGAATAACTGTTTCTACCCTTGGATCTTCACTCAAAAGCTTATTATATTCTAAAAGCGCTAAAGTTGAATCATCATCTCTTTTTACCTTCTCAATTACTTTTCCAGACCATAACACATTGTCTGAAAGTATAACTCCGCCAGAATTCATTTTATCTATGATCAGTTCAAAGTATTTCGGGTAATTAGGTTTGTCTGCATCGATAAAAACCAGGTCGAAATTCGAATCGATTTCTGGAATTATTTCAGTCGCATCGCCCAGGTATTGCTTGATCTGATCTTTTTGAGGCGACATATCAAAATATTTCTTCTGAAAATCTACCAATTCTTCATTTACATCTATGGTATGTAAAATGCCATTTTCGGGCAATCCTTCGGCGAGGCATAAAGCTGAATAACCGGTATAAGTACCTATTTCCAGAATAGATTTCGGATTGATCAACTTGGATAATAGGCTTAGAACCCGTCCCTGGTAATGTCCACTGAGCATTCTGGGTTGCATAACCTTTTGGTTGGTTTCACGGTTTAGCTTTGCGAGCAACTCTGGTTCTTTTTGTGAATTGGCAACTATATAATCGTCTATATCTTCCGGTAAAAAATGCATTCTGAAAATTTTTCACAAAATTAAAGATTTTATGCGTTGATTCCTGCCTGTGTCATTTAAAACGAAATTGTATTTTTACCAAAAATTGAAACTATGCAGTTCGAGAATACCAGGGAATTTGCCAGGCGGTTAGATAAAGAGGATGAACTTTCTAAATATAGGGATGAATTTATCTTCCCGAAAGTGAATGGGAAAGAAGTGATTTACTTTGTTGGTAATTCTTTGGGTCTTCAGCCGAAAACAGCTCAGAAGTTTGTTGATGAGGTAATGAAAGACTGGGCCGAGCTTGCAGTGGAAGGTCATTTTTATGCTGAAAAATCCTGGTGGGATTACCATGAGCGCTTTTCTGAAAAACTTGCTAAAGTAGTTGGAGCAAATCCTTCTGAAGTGACTGTAATGAATACTCTCACGGTAAACCTGCATTTATTGATGGTCTCCTTCTACAGGCCTTCAGGAAAACGTTACAAGATCATATGTGAAGAGAAGGCTTTCCCGAGTGACCAGTATATGATCTCTAGTCAGGTTAGATTTCATGGCTATGATCCGGTGGACGCCATAGTGGAAATTAAGAAACGTGAGGGGGAGAA
>CBDTXN010000116.1:0-9898 GCA_965364455.1 uncultured Flavobacteriaceae bacterium | reverse complement strand
TAGTGGAAATGAAACCAGTTTCCAGGCTATAAAAACTTCTGAGGCGGAAAAGAAGGATAAAAAGAAAGAGGATCAGGAAATGCCTAAAATAATTCCTGTTACCTACCCTAATATCGCGTATGGATTTAAGAATATGCCCGAACAGAAGGATGTTCTGTTTAAAAATGCTACGGTTTGGACCAGTGAAGAAGATGGAGTCCTGGAAAACACAGATGTTCTGGTAAAGAATGGTGAAATTGTTAGAATTGGCGAGGGCCTTAATGCAGGTGGGGCACAAGTGATCGATGCAACCGGCAAACATCTTACCGCCGGGATTGTAGATGAGCATTCGCATATAGCCGCTTCAGATATTAATGAAGCTGGACACAATTCTTCTGCTGAAGTTACTATGGAAGATGTGGTTGATCCAACCGATATTGACATTTACCGAAATCTGGCAGGTGGCGTTACTACGATACAGTTATTACACGGGTCTGCTAACCCTATAGGTGGGCGTTCAGCAATTTTAAAACTGAAATGGGGGAAGTCCGCCGAAGATCTAATCTTTGACGAGGCGGCACCATTTATCAAATTTGCCTTAGGAGAAAACGTAAAGCAATCCAACTGGAGTGGTTCAAGATTCCCGCAAACCCGTATGGGTGTGGAACAGGTTTTCACCGATTATTTTAGTAGGGCGAAAGCATACGAATCCAGCAGAAATGATGAAGATTTCAGAAAAGACCTGGAGATGGAGACTATCGTTGAGATTCTTAACGGTGAAAGATTTGTTTCCTCTCACTCCTACATTCAAAGTGAGATCAATATGTTGATGAAAGTTGCTGAGCAGTTCGATTTCAACATAAATACTTTCACACATATCCTGGAAGGTTACAAGGTTGCTGATAAAATGAAAGAACATGGCGTAGGTGCATCAACCTTTTCAGACTGGTGGGCCTATAAATATGAAGTAAACGATGCTATTCCTTATAACGCCTCCATCATGAACGAAGTTGGCCTTACCGTGGCCATAAATAGTGATGATGGTGAAATGAGCCGAAGGTTAAACCAGGAAGCTGCGAAAAGCATTAAATATGGGGGAATGAGTGAGGAAGATGCCTGGAAAATGGTTACGATAAATCCTGCCAAGCTTCTTCATATCGATGATATGGTGGGAAGTATAAAAACAGGGAAACATGCTGATCTTGTTCTTTGGAACGACCACCCACTTTCTATCTACGCCAAACCGGAAAAAACAATGGTAGAAGGAATTTTCTATTTTGATATCGATCGTGATTCAGAAATGCGCGAAGAGATCAAAAAAGAGCGAAATGAACTTATTAGCCAGATGTTAAAGGCTAAAAATAACGGAGTAGAAACTCAGCCGATCACTAAAGAAGAAAAGCAAAGAGTTCACTGTGACCTTTTAGAAGAGGTAAAATAAAAAATTCAGGAAAATGAAAATATTAAATACATATATATTAATCGCCATCCTGATAATTTCAGGAAATAGCTTTGCCCAGCAAACCCCTGCAGGTAAACCAAACGCACCGATAACCATTGTTGGTGCTACTGCGCATTTGGGGACTGGAGAAATTATAGAGAACAGCCTTATAATTATCGAAAATGGAAAGATCACTGAAGTGATCGCAGCCAATCTTACCAAAAGGCAATATCCAGGTAAGATCATTAATGCTGAAGGCAAGCATGTTTATCCGGGTTTTATCGCCCCTAACTCTACCCTGGGATTAGTTGAAATTTCTGCTGTAAAAGCCACGGTGGACCAGGACGAAATGGGAGAAATGCTTCCTAATATAAGGAGTTTGATAGCCTATAATGCTGAAAGCAAGATCGTAGAGTCTATGCGACCTAATGGTGTTTTAATGGGACAAATCGTTCCTCGTGGAGGAATGATCTCTGGAACTTCTTCCATCGTTCAATTCGATGCCTGGAACTGGGAAGATGCGGTTGTCAAAAAAGATGACGGCTTACATATCAATTGGCCTGAGAGTTACAAAAGAGGCAGATGGTGGAGAGGTGAAGACCCAGACCTAAAACCTAATAAAGAATATATCGAAGATGTTCAAAAGCTTTCAGATTTCTTTACCTCGGCCAAAGCTTATCTGGATGGAAGCAGGGATTATAAGAACCTGTCTTACCTGGCCATGGAAGCGGTTTTTAATGGAGAAAAAAAGGTGTTTGTACATGTAGATGGTGAAAAGGAGATCCTTGATCTTATCCAGTTCAAAAAGGACCATAATTTAAAAAAGGTTGTGATCGTTGGGGGGTATTATGCTCTTGATGTGACTGAAGATATAAAAAGCAATGATATTCCAGTTTTGGTTAACAGACCCCACAGTACTCCTGAAGAGGATTATGAGGATTATGACTACCCGTATAAATTAGCAAATCTCCTTCATGAGAAAGGTGTGCTGGTTGCGCTTGAAAGCAGTGGACAAATGGAAAGAATGAATACCAGAAATCTTCCGTTTTATGCCGGTACTGTTGCTGCTTTCGGGATGGATAAAGAAGAGGCTCTACAGCTGATCACCCTGAACACAGCGAAGATCCTTGGGATCGAGGATAATTATGGTAGTCTGGAAAAAGGTAAATCTGCCACATTGTTCATTGCTGAAGGTGATGCCCTGGATATGCGTGGAAATATACTTTCACATGCTTTTATTGATGGAAGGGAAATAAGCCTTGAAACCCATCAAACTGAACTCTGGAGAAGATATTCTAAAAAATACGAAGAGCAGAAGGATAGCGAATAATCGCAATCTTTTTAATCGAAGCCCCTCAAACTGAAGGGGCTTTTTTTATGCTCATTATCTATGTACTTTTACACCTATGTTGAAACAGATCACCAGCCTGCAGAACAAAGAGGTAAAATGGTTATTGCAGTTACAGGAAAAGTCCCGTAACCGAAAAAAGGAGCGTGCCTTCTTAGTTGAGGGACAAAGGGAGATTTCGCTGGCAATAAAAGGCGGCTATTCCCCACTTCATCTCTATTTTGTTCCTGAACTTACAGAGTTTCAGGAAGTAGTGCGAATTTCCAAAGAAAATCCTGAAAACCCTGCTGAAATGACCGAGATTAGCCAGGAGGTTTATGAGAAAATTGCCTATCGGGGAAGTACAGAAGGTTTGATTGCCGTATTCAAAGCTGAGGAACATAGTCTGGAGGACCTCAAATTTTCAAACTCCTCCCCTCTCATCCTAGTCGCAGAAGCACCGGAAAAACCAGGGAATATTGGAGCTATCCTGAGAACTGCAGATGCAGCCGCTGTAGATGCAGTTATAATTGCCAATCCGAAGACAGATCTCTATAATCCTAATATCATCAGGAGCAGTGTTGGCTGCATCTTTACAAATAATATCGCTACCGGAAAGACTTCTGAAATTATCGACTTTCTGAAAAAACACAATATCGGAATTTATTCTGCGGCGCTTCAGGCCTCAAAACCTTACCATGAGATAGATTTCAAAAATTCATCTGCCATTGTGATGGGAACCGAAGCCACCGGATTAAGCGATGAATGGCTTGAAAATTCAACCCAGAATATCATTATTCCAATGCATGGAGAAATCGACTCCATGAATGTTTCTGTAGCTGCAGGAATTCTTATTTTTGAGGCGAAAAGACAACGTATTACACACCCTGAATAAACCTTACCAAACTTGACTTCAGAAACCTTATTCTATATAATAATTGCAATTATCACTGTTGATTTTATCATCGACAAGATCCTTGACGCTTTAAACGCCAAACACTTTAATGATCCCATTCCTTCTGAACTTTCAGATGTATACGAAAAAGAGGAATATGAAAAATCCCAGAGGTATAAGAAGGAACGATTCAAATTCGGATTGGTCTCCAGTACCTTTTCAGTTTTGCTAACCTTAGGCTTTATAATCTTTGATGGTTTTGCATATGTAGACGATATCGCTAGAAGTATCAGCGATAACTCTATCCTGATCGCTTTGATCTTTTTCGCGATCATCATGCTGGGTAGCGATATTCTAATGACCCCTTTCTCATGGTACAGTACTTTTGTGATCGAAGAGAAATATGGCTTTAACAAGACCACCAAGGGAACATTTTTCTTAGATAAACTGAAAGGACTTGGTATGACTGCAGTTATCGGTGGTGGAATACTTGCTTTAATTGTATGGTTCTACCAGATCGCCGGAGATAATTTCTGGTGGTATGCCTGGATCCTGATCGCAGTTTTTTCAGTATTCATGAATATGTTCTACGCAAAACTCATAGTTCCATTATTTAATAAACAAACTCCTTTAAAGGACGGCTCCCTAAGAACCAAAATCGAGCAGTATGCTAAAAGCGTTGGTTTTAAGCTGGACAATATTTTTGTGATCGACGGTTCAAAAAGGAGTACCAAGGCAAATGCATATTTTTCAGGTTTTGGCAGTGAAAAAAGGATCACTCTTTATGACACACTGATCAATGATCTTGAGGAAGAAGAGATCGTTGCGGTTCTGGCCCATGAGGTGGGACACTATAAAAAGAAGCATATCGTAGTTAACCTTATCGCATCTGTACTGACCACAGGCTTCACCCTTTGGGTATTATCGTTATTCGTTGGAAATCCTGTTCTATCTGAAGCACTTGGAGTTAAAACACCTAGTTTTCATATTGGCCTGGTCGCATTTGGAATATTATACAGTCCTATTTCAGAAATTACAGGATTGCTCATGAATTATATCTCCAGAAAATTTGAATATCAGGCATACAATTATGCAAAAACCACCTATAATGGTGATTCGCTTATTTCAAGTTTGAAGAAATTATCAAAGAACACCTTAAGCAACTTAACCCCTCACAAAGCCTATATTTTTGTGCACTATTCTCATCCCAGTCTGCTCCAGCGATATCGTAATTTGAAGCTCGAAAATTAGTTGTTTCCTTTTAATCTTAATTGTATTTTTAGCCTATGATGACAGAGGCAGCTATAGTAAAAGAAAACAAGCAGATTGCCAGGCAGTATAAGGAACTCCTGCGTATTAGCTATCAAACACTGACCGAAGAGGATAAAAAACTTATTCGTAAGGCTTTTGATACAGCTGTAGATGCGCACAAAGATCAGCGAAGAAAATCTGGTGAAGCCTACATTTTTCACCCTATCGCTGTGGCCAAAATTGTTGCTTCAGAGATAGGACTTGATGCCACCTCTATTGCTGCGGCATTGCTTCACGATGTGGTTGAAGACACAAAATATACCCTTGAAGATCTTAGGGAAATGTTCGGGGAGACTGTTGCAAAGATCGTTGACGGACTAACCAAGATCTCAAGCCTGAAAAAAGATAAGGACGTTTCGCTGCAGGCCGAAAACTTCAGAAAAATGCTTCTTACCCTTAACGATGATGTAAGGGTTATCATTATTAAGATTGCAGACAGATTGCATAATATGCAAACCATGGATGCAATGCGGCCGGACAAACAGGTGAAAATAGCATCGGAAACTCTTTACATCTATGCTCCTCTCGCCCACCGTATAGGTCTATATAATATTAAAACCGAATTAGAAGACCTGGGATTAAAATATACAGAACCTGAAGTTTACCAGGATATTTTGACCAAGATCAAGGAAAGTAAGGAAGACCAGGATGCCTATATTAAGGAATTCAGTAAGGTAATTCAGGATAGCCTGGATAAGGAAGATCTTGATTATGAGATTAAGGGAAGGCCAAAATCTATCTATTCGATTAATCGAAAGATAAAGGCTCAGGATATAAGTTTTGATGAGATCTACGATAAGTTTGCCATCAGGATCATATACAACAGCGAACCTTCTCAGGAGAAATTCCTGGCCTGGAAAATCTATTCGATCGTAACAGATCACTTCAGGCCAAATCCTACGAGGTTAAGGGACTGGATCTCGTCTCCAAAATCCACCGGTTATGAAGCGCTTCATATTACCGTGATGGGGCCAAAAGGCCGATGGGTGGAAGTACAAATTAGGAGTGAGCGAATGAATGAAATTGCCGAAAAGGGATATGCAGCTCATTATAAATACAAACAAGGCGATGATAATAAGGAAGAACGAGGTTTTGAAGAATGGGTGACCCGTTTGCAGGAGGCCTTGGAAAGTCCCGATGTGAATGCTGTTGACTTCGTAGAGCAATTCAAACTGAATCTTTATTCCAAAGAAATATTCGTATTTACTCCGCAAGGAGATCTTAAATCGTTGCCTAAAGGGTCTACCCCATTAGATTTCGCCTTTAGTATCCACACTGAAGTTGGTTTACATACCAGGGGTGCCCGGGTAAATAATAAACTTGTTCCCTTAAGTCATGAACTAAAAAGTGGAGATCAGGTAGAGATCATTACTTCAGACAACGCCAAACCTAATATCAACTGGCTGGATTATGCAAATACCGCCAGGGCAAGGGCTAAAATAAAATCTTCTCTAAAAGAAGAGAAAAAGGAAATAGCCGAAGAAGGAAAGGCTGTCCTGGCCAGGAAACTAAAGGCACAGAAGATACAGTTCAATGAAAAATCTATTAATGAACTGGTCGTCTTTTTCAACCTTAAGACAAGTCTGGACCTTTTTTACCGGGTAGGGATCGGAAAGATCGACAATAAGATGCTGAAGGATTTCGCAAATTCCAGAAGCAACTCTCTGGTAAGCTATTTTAAAAGTAAGATCAAGAAACCGCAGGTTTCATCAGATCTGGATAAGGACGAGATCACTGCAAAATATGATCAGCTGGTGTTTGGGAAGGAAGAGGATAAACTGGAATACAAATTATCTAATTGCTGCAATCCCATTCCGGGCGATAATGTATTTGGATTCATTTCAGTAAATGATGGAATAAAGGTTCACAAAAAAGATTGTCCCAACGCATTACAATTACAAAGTAATTACGCTTACAGGATAATTCAGGCTAAATGGATAGACAGTTCACAGCAAGACTTTGTAGCGGTTATCAACTTACAGGGAATAGACAACCTGGGACTGGTAAGTGAGATCACGAAAGAGATTTCCAGTAACATGCACGTAAACATGAAGAACCTGAATTTTGATAGTTCAGATGGGATCTTTAGCGGGCGAATCACACTTGTGGTTAAGAATAATAATATCCTGAATACCATCATCCAAAGGCTGAAAAAAATTAACGGGATAGACAAGGTTAGCCGTGAATAAACTTTTACCTTTGCAGAGCAAATTATGAGCAAAAAAGTCGTAAATAAAAACGATCAGGCGGTCGTTAAAAATGTTTTCACAAAATATCTTGAAGAAAAAGGACACCGGAAAACACCGGAAAGGTTCGCTATTCTTCAGGAGATCTATAATTCTGACGATCACTTCGATATAGAGTCTCTTTATATTAAAATGAAGAACAAGAAATATCGGGTGAGTCGAGCCACACTATACAATACTATTGAATTATTACTGGAGTGTGGATTGGTTAGAAAACATCAATTTGGCCAGAATCAGGCTCAATATGAGAAATCATATTTTGACCGTCAGCATGATCACGTTATACTTACAGATACTGGGGAAGTAATTGAGTTTTGCGATCCCAGGATACAAAGTATTAAGCAAACCATAGAAGAGGTTTTTGATATTGAGATCAAAAAGCATTCACTTTACTTTTACGGAAATAAAAAATCAACCAATTAAGTTTCAAAATTCATGGCAGTAGATTTACTACTAGGTCTTCAATGGGGTGATGAAGGAAAAGGCAAAATTGTTGACGTCCTTACCTCAAAATACGATATTATTGCTCGTTTTCAGGGTGGTCCAAATGCCGGACATACCTTAGAATTCGATGGTCAAAAACATGTTTTACATACTATACCTTCAGGAATTTTCCATGATGATAGCATCAACCTTGTAGGTAATGGTGTAGTGATAGACCCCGTGATCTTTAAAAGAGAGCTGGATAATCTGGCAAAACACAACATCGATTATAAGTCCAAACTAGTTATTTCTAGAAAGGCACATCTAATCCTCCCAACCCACAGGTTGCTTGATGCAGCTTCTGAAGCATCAAAAGGAAAAGCCAAGATCGGTTCAACCCTTAAAGGTATTGGTCCAACTTATATGGATAAAACCGGTAGAAATGGATTGCGTGTAGGAGACCTTGAATTAGAAGACTGGAAAGACAGATATCGTGCTCTTGCAGATAAGCATGAAAAAATGATCGCTTTCTACGATGTAGACGTACAATATGACTTGAAAGAATTAGAAAAAGAATTCTGTAACGCTGTGGAGACTCTTAAAGAACTAACTTTTATTGACAGTGAAGAATACCTTCACCAGGCAATGAAGTCAGGAAAGAGTATTCTTGCAGAAGGAGCGCAGGGCTCTTTACTGGATATTGACTTTGGAACCTATCCATTTGTAACCTCATCAAACACTACAGCTGCCGGAGCCTGCACAGGTCTTGGAGTAGCACCAAGAGAAATCGGAGAAGCCTTCGGAATCTTTAAAGCATATACCACGCGAGTTGGAAGTGGTCCCTTCCCTACCGAACTTTTTGACGAAATAGGTGAAAAGATGGGTAAGATAGGTAATGAATTTGGAGCTACTACCGGACGTAAAAGACGTTGCGGATGGCTTGATCTTGTTGCCTTGAAGTATGCGGTTCAGGTAAATGGAATCACTCAGCTTATAATGATGAAAGGTGATGTTCTTAGTGGTTTTGACAAATTAAAAGTTTGTACCGCTTATAAATACAAAGGAGAGACTATAACTCACTTACCTTATAATATTGAACCTGAAAACCTTGAACCGGTTTACACTGAAGTAAAAGGATGGAAAGAGGATCTTACAAAAATGACGGATGCTTCTTCCCTACCAAAGGAATTCAATGATTACGTAGATTTCCTCGAAAAGGAACTTGAAACTCCTATTACCATTGTATCTGTTGGTCCAGACAGGAAGCAAACGATTAAAAGATAAATAGTTTACATTTTTAGAATAGAAAAAGCCCCGCTTCTAGCGAGGCTTTTTCGTTCATAGGATAATTAATCTTTCTTTTTCACTATCCTTCACTTTCATCAACAATAAACAAACTTGCAATTGCTGTTGCTGTTTCTGCTGTCATTGGTTCATCAAATGCCTGGGTAACTGCTTCCGTCACATCACCTACAATAGGATCTGCATAAGTAAGCCCCGTAAGATTCACACCGCCTTGGGTGACATTTTCTTCACCATCATAAACAGCCTGAGTTGCTTCTGGCATACCATCACCTCTCATACTTCCGGTGATCCAACCTTCAAGTCCCCTGATCCTTCTAATTTCTGAAGCATGTCTCGCCTCTACTGAGTGGATCTGCAATGCAGGTTCAAGAAAAGCTGTTCCCATTAAATTCCCAGCCTGTCCTTTATAGGCTCTTACACCAGTATCTTCAAAAGCCTGAGCTAATGCCAACAATTGAGCATAGGCAGTTTCCTGTCCAATTCCATTATCATTAAATGGATCAAAAGCTCCTCCGGCGGTAAAATCAAAAGTTGGAGATTCTACAGGAGTTGCTCCTGCTCCTTCAAGTCCGGCACGTAAAAAGTCTACGTGAGCAGTCTCGTGTTTTGAAATTTGCATGTAAACGGTTTCTGCTCTTCCCGCAGTTAGTACTCCAGATTCCAATGCTTTTATATAGAATTCCGCTTCAAGGTATTCCAAAGTAAGTGCAAGTTGTAAGGCATCTACTGCAGAATTTCCCTGGAAGAAAGCTGCTGTTGCCGCTTTTGCTTTTCCAGAAGTTGCCAGTCCAAATGGCACCGCAGCAGCTGCTGCTTTTTTACCAAAAGATCCCAACGTATTAAACATCTCTCTTCTTGAAGAGGATTTTGTAGTTAGTTTTTCAGATGAAAACTCATCCAATAATTTTATTATACTCATAATTTTGTTTTTAGGTGTTAGTAGATTACGCTCCGGTCATTGGTTCAGGCAG
>CBDTXN010000115.1:0-9909 GCA_965364455.1 uncultured Flavobacteriaceae bacterium | reverse complement strand
GGAACTTACGGTGGAGAAAAGTTTATCGACAAGGAGACCATAGACAAATATAATACCTGTTATTATTGTGAAGATGATGTAAGGCGTGGTGTAGGTTTCGACAAACCCCAACTAAGTGAAGCTGGACCAACTTGTAATTGTGTTTCAATGATGAGTTTTGGACATAGTGGCTTTACAGGAACATTTGCCTGGGCAGACCCGGAGGAAGAAATTGTTTACGTATTTTTGTCTAACAGAACTTTTCCGGATTCCAATAACCGAAAACTGATTCGGGAGGATATTAGGTCTAAGATCCAGAAAGTGATATACGAATCTATAGATTATTAACTGATGAAAATTGCCATTGTTTGTTATCCGACATTCGGAGGAAGTGGAGTAGTAGCAACTGAATTAGGCCTGGCGCTTTCCCGAAGAGGACATGAGGTCCATTTTGTGACCTACAAACAACCGGTAAGGCTGGAGACTATTTCCAGCCATATCAGATTCCATGAAGTTAATGTACCTGAGTATCCTCTTTTCCATTATCAGCCTTATGAGCTTGCTCTAAGCAGTAAGTTGGTAAATGTGGTAAAGAATTACGGAATCGATCTCTTACATGTGCATTATGCCATTCCTCATGCCTATGCAGGGTATATGGCCAAGAAAATGCTGGAAGAGGAAGGAATCAATATTCCCATGGTGACTACGCTACATGGTACAGATATTACTCTTGTTGGGAATCATCCCTTTTATAAGCCTGCCGTAACATTTAGTATTAATAACAGTGACTTTGTCACTTCGGTTTCAGATAGTTTAAAAGAAGATACTCTAAGGTTTTTCGAAATAAGTAAAGAAATTTCAGTGATCCCCAATTTTATTGATGTAAATAAATTTAAGAATCAAACTTTTACCGACTGTCAGAGGGAATTGATGGCTCATGATGATGAGAAGATAATTACCCATGTGAGTAATTTCAGAAAGGTAAAGAGGGTAGAAGATGTAGTAAAGATCTTTTATAAGATCCAAAAGAATTTGAAGGCCCGCCTGATGATGGTGGGTGAAGGACCACAGAGGGAAGTTGCTGAAAAACTCGTGAGAGAATTAGGTATTCGTGATCGAGTTTTATTCCTGGGGCAAAGTAATGAGATCGATAAGATCTTATGCTTTTCAGACCTGTTCCTTTTACCTTCTGAGACAGAAAGCTTTGGTCTTGCTGCACTTGAAGCTATGGTTCACTCAGTCCCCGTAATATCTTCTAATACAGGTGGTTTACCAGAAGTTAATGAGAATAATTTTTCAGGATTTTTACATAATGTAGGTGACGTGGAAGCCATGTCGAATAGTGCTATTTCCATTCTCGAAAATGAAGAGGTTTTGGCGAAATTTAAAATGCAGGCTCGTATAGCTGCTGAAAAATTTGACATCAATAATATCGTGCCGATGTACGAAGAACTTTATCAAAAAGCATTGATCAATGCATAAAAAAAAGTGGAGTATAAAAACTCCACTTTTTCTCTTCTTAAACCTATCAAATCTAAGAAAATCTAAAACTGATATCTTATTCCTAAAGCGATGTCTGGTGTGAAGTTGTCTACGGCATCATAATCATTAAAACCAATTTCTGGTCTAAAGTCCAGCGATAGAAGTAAAGGGAAATCGAAGTTGTACTCAATACCGATATCTCCGGCAATTAGTGCGAAAACTCCATCATCAAAATCTCTATTATCATCAACATTCCCAATTCCTGCTCCGGCACCTGCATACCAGTTGAATCCACCTTCGATATTCCATACCCATTGGTAGAGACCTACTAATTTGATCGCGTCATAATTACTATCATTTCTCCAGCCAAGATCAAGTTCCAGACGGTTGTTTTCACCGCCCATAGCTCTTTGGTAAGAGATTTCGGCTCCATAGCCACCACCACCTCCAATTCGAAGACCTAAGGCATTTTCTGATATTTGCTGAGCGTTTGCATCGCTAAAAAAAACAGCTCCAAATGTAAAAGCTGCTAATAGAACTAATTTTTTCATGTTTGATTGTTTTGTTAGATAGTGGCAAATTTATATTGAATACTATTACAACAACGCCTATTCCAGCAAATGTATTGTTAATATTAATTAAAAAACTGTTAAGCGGAATTAGAGATTTCTTCTAAATTTGAGTATGAAAATGAAGGCAGCCCTCAATCAACTCTCAGAGGAATTAACTGGAGAATTATATTTTGACGATCTCTGGAAAAGTATCTACGCTACAGATGCTTCAGTATATCGCGAGATCCCTTTGGCTGTAAGCTATCCTAAGAATGACAGGGATCTGCTGACCCTAATTCAATTTGCGAGGAATAACAAGACTTCTTTGATTCCCAGGACTGCCGGAACCTCACTGGCTGGACAATGCACCGGTGACGGGATCGTAGTAGATGTTTCAAAACACTTTACTGATATTATCAAAATTGACTCGGGAAATAGAACAGTAACTGTGCAACCTGGAGTTATAAGAGATGATTTAAACCGGCGGCTAAATAAAAAAGGATTGTTCTTTGGTCCGAACACATCTACTTCAAATAGATGTATGATAGGGGGAATGGTTGGTAATAATTCCAGCGGAACCACCTCGATCAAATATGGTACTACAAGAGATAAACTTGTCTCGTTAAAAGTTATACTTAGCGATGGCGCGCATGCAGAAGGCAGGGATCTTAACCGGGACGAGTTCAATCAAAAATTGGAGTTGGATAACCTTGAGGGTGAGATCTACCGGCTTATTCATAATAAACTAAGCAATCAGAATAATCAGGAAGAGATCAGGAAAAATTATCCTCCGGCACAGTTGCATAGGAGAAATACAGGCTATGCTATTGATGAATTATTGAATACTGAAATTTTCGGGAATGAAAATATCCCCTTTAATTTTTGCAGGTTGATAGCCGGAAGTGAAGGAACTTTGGCCTTTATTACTGAGATCACATTAAAAATTGATGAGTTGCCACCAAAATATACAGCGATGGTCGCGGCACATTATTCCAGTATAGATTCTTGTATGCAGGCAGTTGTTCCAGTAATGAAGCATTCACTTTACACTTGTGAAATGATGGATAAAGTGATCCTGGACTGTACCAAAGAAAGCTTAAAATACCGGGATAACCGCTTCTTCATTGAAGGGGATCCTCAGGGAGTCCTTATGTTAGAACTACGAAGCGATACCGAAGTTGAATTGCAAAGACAGGTGAATGCCTTATTGGATACTCTTAAGCAATCGGGACTGGGATACGCTTTTCCGGTGTTGTATGATGAGCAGATCAATCTGGCCCTTGAACTACGAAAAGCCGGGTTGGGTCTTCTGGGTAATATGAAAGGGGATAGGAAGGCAGTTGCCTGTATAGAAGATACAGCCGTAGCTTTACCTGTTCTGGCCGATTATATTTCAGACTTCAGCAAAATTATGAAGTCTTATGATCAACAGGCTGTTTATTATGCTCATGCAGGCGCAGGTGAAATACATTTAAGACCTATTCTAAATTTAAAGAAATCTTCAGATGTAAGCCTGTTCAGAAATATAACAAAAGATGTCGCCTCTCTGGTAAAGAAATATAACGGTTCCTTAAGCGGTGAACATGGTGATGGCCGGGTTAGGGCCGAATTTATTGAACTTATGTTCGGTAAAAGGATCTATGGTTTACTAAAGGAGGTGAAAAATGTATTTGATCCCGAAAATATCTTTAACCCTGGTAAGATCGTGGATGCACCTGCCATGGATACTTCTCTTAGGTATATTCCTGATAGAAAGGAACCTGAAATTGAAACTCTGATGGACTTTTCTGATGCTGACGGAGTTCTTAGACTGGCTGAAAAATGCAACGGTAGTGGTGATTGCAGAAAGTCTGTGGAAGCAGGGGGCACCATGTGTCCCAGTTACCGGGCAACTAAAGATGAAAAAGATACGACCAGGGCAAGGGCGAATGCACTAAGAGAATTCCTTACCAATTCAGAGAAACCTAATAAGTTTGACCATAAGGAGTTAAAAGAAGTTCTGGACCTTTGCATCAGTTGTAAGGGCTGTAAGAGCGAGTGTCCTTCAAATGTTGATATGGCCGCTCTAAAAGCTGAATTTCAGCATCAATATCATAAAGCGCATAAACCCAGTTTTCGGGACAGGGCTTTTGCCAATATTACCCAGCAAAATGAAAGAGCTTCTAAATTACCTTTGGTATCCAGGTTTGTAATGACCAATAGCTTTACTTCCGGTATTGCTAAAAGTTTACTGGGTGTAGCTAAAGAAAGGGAACTACCGGTGATCGCCCAACAAACACTGAAACAATACTATAATAAAAATAGATCGAAGTTTGAAATTGAGAACCCAATAAAGACTGTTTACTTATTTAATGATGAGTTTACCAACTATCTGGATGTTCAGGTAGGAAAAGATGCCTTAAATTTACTTGCTAAGCTTCGCTATAAGGTTCTTATAATAGATCATCCTGAAAGCGGGAGAAGTCAGATTTCCAAAGGTTTTTTAACCCGGGCCAAAGAACTGGCAAATGAAAATGTGGAAATCTTTAAAGATCTCATCTCAAATGAAACTCCACTAATAGGAGTAGAACCTTCCGCAATTTTAAGTTTTCGGGACGAATATTTGAGATTAGCAGATGATAAAGGATCTGCTCAAAAGCTTGCTGAGAATAGTTTTATTATAGAAGAATTTATAAAACAGGAAATAGCAGCAGGCAATATTACTTCAGACCAGTTTTCTAAAAAACATGCGACTGTAAAGATACATGGACACTGCCATCAAAAAGCACTTTCTAATGTGTCCAGAACATTTGACATTCTGAATCTTCCTTCGAATTATAAGGTTACGATAATTCCCTCAGGCTGTTGCGGGATGGCAGGTTCTTTCGGTTATGAAAAGGAACATTACGAGATTAGTATGCGTATAGGTGAAAATTCACTTTTTCCTGCTATTAGAAAAGCAGAAGCTTCCGTAATAATATCGGCTAATGGTACTAGTTGCAGGCACCAGATAAAAGATGGTACAGGAAGAATTGCTAAACATCCCGTTAGTATTTTAAGGGATGCTTTAAAAAAGTAACGAAATCAATGTTAATACTTTTTTAAATTGAATTGACACGTTTTGCAAAGCCTTAACTTTAGCCAAAATAAGCAGTACCCCGGAATGATTTTTTATTTATGAGTAGGCAGGATCTCCGTATTCAGGAGTTGGAGAAGGAATTAAGATATAGAGAAAAGGAAGTTGATAAGCTGAGGATCAAAAACAATGATTTATCAAATTCAGTTTCTGTATTGGAAAGTGAAGTTTTTAAGTATCAGGATCTCGTTCACTCTTCCAATTCTTTGATCGCAATTTTTCTCGGAGAAGATCACATCATTAACATTGCAAATCAAGCAATAAGAAATACCTGGGGAAAGGGAAACGACGTTATTGGAAAACCTCTTCTAGAAATATTACCTGAATTAAGAGACCAGGGTATTAAAGAATTATTGGATCAGGTTTATCAAACAGGAATAGCTTATCATGCAGATGAAGTTCCCATAGAGTTGATAATTGATGGCAAACCTGAGATCCGGTATTTTGATTTCACATACCAGCCTCAAAAAAATATTGATGGAAAAATAATTGGGGTTGCAGATATCGCTACTGATGTGACCAAACAGGCGGTTTTAAATAAAAAGATCAAGGAAAGTGAGAGAGAGTTTCGGGACCTGGTGAATTTTATGCCTCATAAAATCAGTATTGCCGAACCCGACTCTACAGTTACTTTTTATAACAAAAGCTGGCTGGACTATGCAGGAAAGGATCTCGAAGAGTTTCTGGAGCAGCCATGGTTAGATATCGTACACCCTGAAGAAAAAGAAAAAGTATTAAAAAAGGTGGAGTGTCATTTCAGCAAAGGAGAGCCTCTGGAGATGGAAATTAGACTTCGCGATCTTCATGGGGATTATTACTGGCATTTGTGCCGTACGACCCCTTTGAGAAGTGCAGATGGTGTTATTTATTCCTGGCTTACTTCCAGTACCGAAATACAAAAACTTAAAGATGAAGAGAAGCGGAAAGAAGATTTTCTTAAACTGGTTTCTCACGAATTAAAAACTCCGGTCACATCAATTAAGGGTTATATTCAACTTTTGCTATCTGTGCTTCCAAATAATAATGGTGAAGCAGAAAAAAAGCTGACTATTAAACCATACTTGAACAGGATAGAAACCCAGGTTGAGAGGCTTATTAGGCTACTTTCAGAAATGTTAGACATGTCTAGAATTGAGCAAAATGAATTAGAGTTAAAATATGAGGAATTTAACCTTAATAGACAGGTTGAAGAGATAGGAGAATATATTTCTTATACTAATAGAGATTTGCAGATTGAGCTGAATCATGAAGATGACTGTAATGTAAATGCTGATAGAGGCAGGATTGGCCAGGTGATCATTAATTTTGTCACGAATGCTGTTAAATACTCGCCCAATAGTAATCGTGTTAAGATCAAGATACATAAAAACAGCCCTGAAGAAGTAGCTGTAACTGTAAAAGATTTTGGCATCGGTATAGATGAAAAAGAACAAAATCAAATCTTTAGGAGATTTTACCGTGTATCTGGAAATAAAGATGATACCTATGCTGGTTTCGGGATAGGTTTATATCTTTCCAATGAAATTATAGAGAGACACCAAGGTAGAATTTTGGTAAAAAGCGAACCCGGAAAAGGCTCTGAATTTACATTTACAATTCCCCTAAATCAAAACTAAATAATGGCAAAGATTTTAATCGTTGATGATGATCATACAATTGGTTTAATGCTTAAGGATATTCTTGAGTTTAATGGTCATGAAGTTACTGTTACCCAGGAGCCAAGAAAAACGAAAGAGCATTTAATAAATAATGATATAGACCTGCTGCTTTTGGATAAATTAATTTCAGGGGTAGATGGGACCGATGTTTGTAAAACTTTAAAGGAAGATAAAGAGGTAGCACATATACCGGTAATTATGATGTCTGCACTTCACAATGTCGATGAGATCTGTAAATCGGCCGGGGCAGTAGATTTTCTATCTAAACCATTCGATATGGAAACATTAACAGAAAAGATAGATAGCATTATTCCCCAGGAAGGCAATTCCTAAACCATTCTATTTTTTAAAGACCAGTTTTCTTTAATTACCCGGTTAGTATATGCTTCCCGGGCTTATTTATATTAAGACATTCTATATTCTCTTTTGTAATTGCAAGGCATCCTGCTTATTCTTGATTCTTTATAAGGGTTAATTTTATCGATAAATTTGCCGTTAATATCTGGTAATCTCCTATTATCAGCCTTAATTGTAGTTTATTAATTACTTAGACTACAAGGCATTTGTTAACCAAATATTAAATGGGAAACCATTTTTAAATATGTGGTTAAAAAATTACATTTGTTCAAAATCCTGCTGATGCCCGGAAATTCCTTTGGTAATTTATTTAAACTAACCACTTTTGGTGAGTCACACGGTGTGGCTATTGGTGGAGTTATAGACGGGTGTCCTGCCGGTCTGGAAATTGATATTGAAAAAGTACAGGAAGATCTTAACAGAAGGCGACCGGGGCAATCTGCTATCGTAACCCAAAGAAAGGAACCTGATACTGTTGACTTTCTTTCGGGAATATTTGAAGGTAGATCTACCGGAACCCCAATTGGATTTGTAATAAAAAACGCCAACCAGAAATCTAAGGACTACTCCCATATAAAAGATACTTACAGACCTTCTCATGCAGATTATACCTATGACGAAAAATATGGAGTAAGGGATTATCGTGGTGGAGGCAGGTCTTCTGCCAGGGAAACCGCCTGTAGGGTAGTGGCTGGAAGTATCGCTAAACAGCTTCTTCAAAATGTGAAAATCAATGCCTTTGTTTCTTCCGTAGGGAAAATGGAATTACAGAAGGATTATACAGAACTTGATTTTTCGGAAATTGAAAAAAACCCCGTGCGTTGCCCGGATCCTGGAATGGCCAAAGAAATGGAAGCCTATATTAAGGAAATAAGGGCAGATGGTGACACTGTTGGAGGAACAGTTCAATGTGTCATCCAAAATGTACCTAAAGGCCTTGGAGAACCTGTATTTGATAAATTGCATGCCGAACTTGGTAAGGCAATGCTATCTATTAATGCTGTTAAAGGTTTTGAATACGGTAGTGGTTTTGAAGGCACCAAAATGCGGGGGAGTGAGCATAATGATCATTTCAACAAGGACGGTTCTACGAAAACTAATCTTAGTGGAGGCATTCAGGGAGGTATTTCAAACGGAATGGATATTTACTTTAAAGTAGCTTTTAAACCTGTAGCTACTTTAATGCAGAAACAGGAAACCATAAACTCTAAAGGAGAAGAAGTTGAGATGCAGGGTAAAGGGAGACATGATCCTTGTGTTGTACCCAGAGCAGTACCTATCGTAGAGTCTATGGCAGCACTTGTGCTTGCAGATTATTACCTTCAGAATAAATCATCGAAAATCTAAATTTTAGAAATATATCACATGAAAAAATTAGCACTGCATTGGCAGATATTATTAGGAATGGTAGCGGGGGTTCTTTTTGCCCTTATCCTGACTAATTTTAGCTGGGGAGCTGAATTTGTTAGCGACTGGATAAAACCTTTTGGTAACATTTTTATTAATGCTCTTAAATTAATTGCAGTGCCTTTGATCTTAGCTTCCCTCATCAAAGGGATCTCAGATCTTAAAGATATTTCTAAACTTTCTAAAATGGGAACCAGGACCATTGCGACCTATATTATCACAACTGTGATCGCGGTTACCATAGGTTTGGTGATGGTGAATGTAATAGCACCGGGTAAAACTATTTCGGAAGAAACCAGGAGCGACTTGATCTCCAGTTATGAAGGTGATGCTTCGGTGAGAATATCTGATGCGCAAAAACAAAAGGAAGCCGGTCCTTTACAGGCTCTTGAAGACCTGGTTCCAAGTAATATTATTGGTGCTGCAGGTGATAATGCAAATATGCTTCAGGTGATATTTTTTGCCATATTCTTCGGAATAGGACTCATTTTAATTCCTGAAAAAACTGCTAAACCTGTTAAGGATTTTTTCGACGGATTCAATGAAGTTATCCTGAAAATGATCGATCTTATAATGCTTGCAGCGCCGTATGGTGTATTCGCACTTCTGGCTGCTCTTGTTGTAGAATCTCCAAGCACAGATCTTTTTGCAGCCCTTGCTATGTATGCAGTTACCGTGTTAGTGGGACTCGCTCTAATGATCGGGGTCTATATACTTCTGGTTTGGGTGTTTACAAAAAACAAACCTTCGTTTTTTATAAATGGAATTTCTCCAGCACAGTTACTGGCTTTTTCAACAAGTTCCAGTGCTGCAACGCTTCCGGTAACTATGGAAAGGGTAGAAGAGCATATGGGTGTGCATAAAGAAGTAACAAGTTTTGTATTACCTATTGGTGCTACCATTAATATGGATGGTACCAGTTTATACCAGGCGGTTGCAGCGATTTTTATCGCCCAGGCTTTTGGGATGGACCTTACTTTAGGAACCCAATTGGGAATTATAGCCACGGCCACGCTTGCGTCAATTGGTTCTGCAGCTGTTCCCGGGGCTGGGATGGTTATGCTCGTGATCGTATTGGCTCAGGCAGGTATTCCTGAAGCAGGTCTTGCATTGATATTTGCAGTAGACAGACCACTTGATATGTGTAGAACCGTGGTGAATGTAACCGGAGATGCGGCCGTATCTTTAATGGTAGCGAAATCTGTAGATATGATGGGACCTCCTAACGTAAAGGAATGGAACGAGAATTATCATCCGGAAAAAGAAGTTATCACTGAAAAAGAGCAGGTTTAATTTACCTGTATTTTCCTTTAAAAAATTTTACTGTTCATATTTCTAATTATTATGAATTTGGAATATG
>CBDTXN010000114.1:0-9951 GCA_965364455.1 uncultured Flavobacteriaceae bacterium | reverse complement strand
ATCTCTTGAAAAGTTTAAAGCCTGAAATGGTTCTTTTCGACCGGTTCATGACGGAAGAACAATTTGGCTGGCGAGTAGACCAGATATGTCCTGATGCCATAAAAATACTGGATACTGAAGATCTTCATTTTTTAAGAAATGCCCGGCATCAGGCATTTAAAGAAAATAAAAAAGCAGAAGATATTTATCTGAATTCAGATCTGGCCAAAAGGGAAATCGCGGCCATATATAGAAGTGATCTAAGCCTGATAATTTCGGAACCAGAGATGGAACTTTTGAAGTCTGATTTTCGAATTCCCGATGAGATCTTGTTGTATCTACCATTTATGCTAGTGCCATTGAAAAAGCATGTTGAGAAAGAATTACCAGAATTTGAATCCCGAAAAGACTTCATTAGCATTGGTAATTTTCTCCATGAACCTAACTGGAACGCAGTTCTGTTTCTAAAGGAAAAAATATGGCCTCAACTGCGAAAAAAGTTGCCGGGTGTTAACATGAATATATATGGTGCTTACCCCTCTCAGAAAGTTTTAAATCTTCATAACCCAAAGGAGAATTTCCTGGTTCATGGATGGACCGAAGATGCTGACATGGTAATGAAAAATGCCAGGGTTTGCCTGGCTCCCATTCAATTTGGTGCTGGGTTAAAAGGTAAACTTGTGGAATCCATGAAAAATGGCACTCCTTCAATTACTACTTCTGTTGGTGCTGAAGGAATCAGGGATGATAAAACATGGAACGGAACTGTTTCAGATGACACTGAAGAGTTTATTAACAACGCAGCAAAGCTTTATTCAGATAAGGATAATTGGAAACAATTTCAACAAAATGGATTTGAGATCTATAACAGAAGATTCAATAAGGAAGAACATCAAATTAGATTAAGCGAAAAACTGGAAGCTATTCGTCATAATTTAAGAGCTCATAGGCGGTCAAATTTTACCGGAGAGATGCTGAAACATCATCTTCATAAAAGTACGTATTACATGTCCAGGTTTATCGAAGAAAAGAACCGTAACAAAATTTAAAAAACCGCCGATCCTAAAAAAAGTCCCGACGGTTTTCACTACACAAAAAAACAGGTCATTTAAGTTTTAAGCGGTTTTACTGTATTCATTTAGAAAAAGCTTTTCATTTAATTTTTGAAGTACCTCTACTTTATTTCTTGTATCAACAAGTAGTGAAATATTATTATTGCTTCCTCCGTAAGAGATCATCCTTACCGAAACATCCTGAAGGATCTCAAAAAGCCTGGAAGTCCCGCGATCATCAATTAAGCCCTCGCCTACCACACAAATTATACTGTGATCTTTATCGACACTTATCTCTCCATAGCTATCGAGTTCAGCCAGAATTAGATCCAGGGAGCTGCAATCATCTATTGTAAGTGAAATTGCGATCTCTGAAGTGGTGATCATATCTATCGCAGTCTCATATTTATCGAATATCTCAAATATCTTCCTTAGGAATCCATGAGCCATCAACATTCGGTTAGATTTGATCTTTATAGCCGTAATTCCATCCTTTGCTGATATTGCCTTTAAACCTTTTCTTTCCGCAATTGCACTAATACAGGTTCCGGTAGCTTCCGGAGTAAAAGTGTTCTTAAGATAAACCGGGATGTTTTTTCCAATGACCGGAGAGATCGTTTGAGGATGAAGAATCTTGGCTCCAAAATATGCCAGCTCTGCCGCTTCTTCAAAGCTTAGTTGAGATACTGGATGGGTATTCTCCACGAATCTTGGATCATTATTGTGCAAACCGCTAATATCTGTCCATATTTCTACTTCTGAAGCTCTTATGGCTGCGCCAAGAATAGTGGCCGTATAATCACTGCCTCCCCTTTTAAGAGTACTTATTTCTGAATTTTCATCAAGTCTAACAAATCCCTGGGTTATAAGAATATCATTCTCAGGAAGGGTTTTGAGGTAATCATTTAGAAGTTCATTTATATGTAAAGTATCGGGGTTCTCGAGATTACTGATATGCATGAATTCTTTCGCATCTAAAAGAGTATTACAAATTCCTCCATATTTAAGGTATGCGCTGAATATGAAGGTAAGCAGACTTTCACCTGTGGTAAGTATTCTGGAATCTAATTGTTTATTCCATTCAGATTGGCAGTCTTCATTCAAAATAGTAATCTGGGACTCGATATCCTGTTTCAAGGATTTGCCCAGGTCAGTATCATCGAATAATTCATCGATCAATAAGAAGTGTTTATTCCTTATTTCATTAAGGATTTTATCAAGATCCTCACTTTGTTTTTCCCTTACCAGGCTAGAAAGTTCCACTAACATATTGGTAACACCAGACATAGCCGACAAAACCAACAATTTACTTCCTTCTTCTCTTAGAATGATACTTTTCACATTCCTTATCCCGGCAGCAGAACCAACCGAAGTACCTCCAAATTTTAATACTTTCATATCCCGATTATTACAGGTGCATAATTATTATTAAAATGAAACCTGCCAAAAATTATGTTTCAATTTATATACATTTGTACAAAATGTTCAATAATTAACAATGAAAACCATAACCACCTGTGTACATGATATTATTCGGCATCAGCCTTTCCTGGATGATGCGATTGCCAGGGATATTGTAAACTTCAGCGGACTTGCAGCCGATATTCAGCCTCAGGTTGAAAAGGAAATGAGAAAACCTGTAAAACAGGGAAGTATTATTATGGCTCTAAGACGTTATGCTCCCAGCAGAACAAAGGTTAATATGCAAAGCTTAAGGGAACTTGGAGATATCATTGTTAGATCTGGTATTACTGAGTATACCTTTTTAAATTCTAAAACCATTATTGCAAATAAAGCCAGGTTACTGGAAGCTGTAAAAGATCAAACGGGTGTTTATTTGAATTATTCAAGCAATTACCAGGAAAGTAATATTCTTGTTTCTTCCACGCTTACAGACCTGGTAGAAAAATGTTTTAGAAATGAAGTAAGGGTATCGGTAAAAGAGGAACTTTCTTCTATAACTATTGGTTTACCTAAAAATAGTTCACAGACCGTAGGTTTGTATTTCTATATTTTCAAATTACTTGCCTACGAGGGAATTCCGGTTTTTGAAATGATTTCGACCTCAAATTATTTTGCCTTATTTCTGGAAAAGGAATATATAAACAAGGCCTTTTTACTGATGAATGAAATGAAGCAATAATTACCAGTATTCGTAGTAAACACCGGTCATGGCAATAACGGCTACAACAACTATAATTGTTATTGCAACATAGATCATTTTGTTGTTAATTTTCTGGGCAGCCCTCAAAAAATCGATCTCTGATTTTCTATCCGATTGGTTTCGAGTATGCATAATTTAAATGGTTTATTTCGAAAGCGGCTTTCAATATACTAAAAATCAATTGCTTAAAGTAAAATGCCTTTAAAAATTTCTTAAATATTAAAGTAGTTATCGGCTAAGTATATATTTTTAAAGATTAAAATTATAAAAATGAAGAATATTCTAAGGGCCATTCTGGCGGGATGGGGAGCTAAAAAATTAGGTGGTGGATGTGGCTGTTTTGGAATAATAATAGTTTTTATCATTCTCTGGATCTTACTGGGATATTTAGGCCTTGGCTAATTAATTATAATCTTTAACCAGGTTGTCCCATTCCATGGTTTTTAAAGTTCTTACCAAAAGTGGATCGATCTTTTCCAGTAATTCAGAATCTTTTGGGAATGCATAACTATAATAGTCCTTTTTCAAACTCTGTCCCAGGATCTCCAGTTCATCTGAAAGGCCAAGTCTTTCTATCTCAAATTTCAGGATCGGTTCATCATAAATAAAAAGTTTAGCCTTATCTTCTACCACAGCATTCAGGCCTTCTACTCCATTTGTTACAAGATTCCTTTCAATATTATAAAGATCCAGAAGTTCCTGTGAACTTGAACTTTCTACTGTAGTAATGTCAAACCTTTCAAGATCCTGGATAGTTGAGATCTCCTCATTAATACTTTTTACGGTAAGAGAAGATGCGATACCTGCGGTGAAACTCGAAATGATAATTACAGCCATAAACATCCAAATAAGCCCAACTATTCTACCGCCGGTAGTTCTTGGCGATTTGTCACCATATCCAACTGTTGTCATGGTAACAGCACTCCACCAGAATCCCTGCATGATACCTTTAATGCCTCCCCCAAATTCTTCCTTGTTCTTTTTCCTCTCAAATATCCAAACCAGAAATCCGAATATCAGTATCACAAATAGAAGTAATCCTATTACCGAGAAGAAGTCCCAGCTGAAAAAATTCTTTAAATGCTTTAGAAATGTAGATTCCCTTTTTTTAACCACACTCGTATGTGAGATAAAATATGGCTGGGAAAAATCCATTCGTTTCATCCGGTTATCGGTAACCGTTATAGGGTTAACGCTAAAATCTACCTCTCCGTTTTCAATTCCATCAAGCAGACTGGCCAGATTAGGATATTCTTTAAATTCATAAGATGCCTGCATCTGCTCATTAACCATTTTCCATGAGCTAATACTCAATCCTGAAAATCCATGAGGTCTTTTTTCCACAAATGGAGGAGTTTCAGTGATACCAATGATCAGTTTCTTATTTGATTGAATTGAATCTTGTTCCTGAGAAGTAAGGGAAAAGCTAAAAAAAAGGCTAATTAATAGAATTAGGGAATTTCGTAAAAATGGCATTGATTAAATTTTAAGATTCGAAGATAATAAAGATGAAAGAATAGATTTAATCTGAAGCCAGGTCTTTGCTGAATATATAACTGATATTTATTTTTTTTCTTCCGAATTCCCGGGCTTTTTCTACATCTTCACCCATATAAATATCGATGCGATTTCGCCAACGATAATGCATCTTATCCTTGACCAGGAAAATGCTATCAAAACCCTCGATCTTAATTTTTGAATTATGATCAAGCCCTAAATCGATTAGATCTCTGGAAATGGCGATAGCATTCATGCCGGGTCTTAAAGTATCGCCCCAGGCAGTAAGGTTAGGATTTCCTTCGGTTTGGTAACCTAGAGAATTATAGGCAGTTGCAGTAACACAAATCGTAACCCAATCTTCCTTTGCTTCTTTCTTTTTACACGATTGGAGCAAAAGCGAAATAAAAATTGAAATTAAAAACAGGCTACCCCATCTGAAATTGGAAATACGAGAAATAAACTTCAGGTTTTTAATCATATGTTTCAATCAACTATAGTGTAAAACCATCAGGATAATCCCTTCGAACGAATTGATTGGCTTCATCAAAGTTAGTTACCTTCATGTTTTCGGCATCCCAGATCATTTTAAGGTCGCGGCCAGGATATGATACCTTATTGCCTTTTTTCTTTTGAATATCATAACCCCTGATGGCCAGATTCGCAACTAATAGAGATTCGGTTAAAGGGCCTGCTATCTCGAAAGGTGAGCTTACTTCCATATTACCATACCCGGCAATGCAAGCCTCGACCCATTGGGCATAATGTCCATCCATGCCACCATTTATCCTCTTATATTTTTGAGGCACATTCACCTGATCGGTTTTTGAAGTTGGAAGAAGTCTTGGGTTCAAACCGTAAGTTCCGCACATCATCTTCCCTTTATCACCAATGATAAGGGCTCCATTACCGCCATCACCAAAGGTTTCCTCAGGTCCCAGTTCTTCAGGTCTCATTGGCTTTATCCCACCGTCCATCCAATGCAAAGTAATATCTTTGGAATTACTTTCCTTTCCTTCAAAACTCATGATCACGTGACTGGAAGGAGGACAGCTTTCAGGAAAATAACCTCGCTGAAATTCGTCCACATAAACGCTTCCTACACTACATTCTACTTCTTTCGGATATTTTAATCCTAATACACTAAAAGGTGGTTCAATTAAATGGCAGCCCATATCACCCAGTGCACCGGTGCCGTAATCCCACCAGCCACGCCAGTTAAATGGTACAAGTCCGTCTACATACTCTTTATACGGAGCGGTTCCTAACCAAAGCTCCCAGTCTAGTTCAGCAGGAATTGAAGCTGAAGATTTAGGCCACTGAATTCCCTGTGGCCAAACAGGCCTGTTGGTCCATACGTAAACTTCGTCCACTTCCCCTATCAAACCAGCGTCATACCATTCTTTCATTAACCTGACGCCATTTCCTGATGCACCCTGGTTTCCCATCTGGGTAACCACCTGATATTTCCTTGCTGCCTCAGTAAGTGCACGTGCTTCGTAAATATCATGTGTCAAAGGCTTTTGTACATAAACATGTTTCCCTCTTTGCATTGCTGCCATTGCTTGTACGGCATGATTATGATCTGGTGTAGAAACAGAAACTGCATCAAAATTCTTAGACTCTTTATCGTATAACTCGCGGTAATCCTTGTAATATCTGGCTTTTGGAAAACGCTCCCTGGAAGCCGCAGCCCTTCTATCATCTACATCACATAGGAAGGCTATCTCTGCTTTTCCGCTTTTATAAAAACTATTAAGGTCAGATTCTCCTTTTCCTCCCACTCCTATCCCCGCGATCAATAATTTATCACTTGGCGGAATAAAACCAGGACCACCTAAAACATGCCTGGGAACAATAAAGAACCCAGTGGCAGCAATGGCAGATTTTTTCATGAAGTCTCTACGGGAATCTTTATCGAAAGTCTTTTCTTTTTTCATAGGAGGGTAAGTTAGTTTGACAGAGTTGAAGTAATTTTTACAGGAAACCTCACCCAATTTAATGAAAATATGACAAAATGCGTCATCATCGGTTATTCTGTCGGGTTATTTGTCATTCGGCAGGGTACTTGCACCAACTGGCATTAAATGGCTGGAAATTAGTTAATAGCCAAAATTAAAATTGAAAAAATACTTTTTATGAGTCAAGTAAAGCAAAATGACGCCGTTAAGGTACATTACACAGGGAAGTTAGAAGACGGTCAGGTTTTCGATAGTTCAGTAGAGCGTGGAGAACCAATAGAATTCACTCTAGGACAGGGTCAGCTAATCCCAGGTTTTGAAGAAGGTCTTATCGGTATGGAAGTAAATGAAAAGAAGACTATCAATATACCAAAAGAAGAAGCATACGGAGAGCCTAAAGCAGAGCTTATCCAGGAAGTAGAGAAAAGTCAGCTTCCAGAAGAGCTTAAGCCAGAAGTTGGAATGCCGCTTGTTTCTAAAGGTCCTGATGGTCGTGAGATCAACCTTGTTGTTACAGAGGTTAAGGATGAAAGTATCGTTGTAGATGCTAACCATCCACTTGCAGGTAAAGATCTTGTTTTCGATCTTGAAGTTGTAGAGATCAAGTAATTACCACATATATTATATGTTAAAGCCTGAAAGTTATCTTTCAGGCTTTTTCTATTTAAAGGATTATTGGTTAAGGTTTTTATAATTGTTTTTGCGTTCAGGCATTGGTTCTTAATTTAGAGAGGAATCAAAAAATTATATTATGAAAAGGAAAGGATCGGCCGTATGGAAAGGCTCATTAAAAGAAGGAAATGGAACTGTAAGTCTTGAAAGCGGTGTTTTAAAAGAAGCACAGTATTCATTTAAAACACGTTTTGAAAATGGAAAAGGAACCAATCCTGAAGAATTAGTAGGAGCTGCACACGCCGGATGCTTTAGCATGCAACTTTCAGCATTTTTAACTGAAGATGGATTTACCCCAGATAAAATAGAGACAACTTCTGAGATCACTTTTGAAGATGGCGAGATCACAAAATCTCACCTAATCCTGGATGCTGTCGTGCCTGGTATAGATAAAGATAAGTTCGACAAGATCGCTAATAAGGCGAAAGAAAATTGCCCGTTATCCAAATTGCTGAATGCAGAAATAACTTTAGAATACGATCTTAAATAAGATCTGAATTATAAGGATAAAACAAAGCCTGAAATCATAAATTTCAGGCTTTGTTTTTTAACTCTATTATAGTTTCATAGAATAATTTCTTTAAATCAGAATTCATTTGGTTTTCGTCAACCCACTTCTGGTTTACTTCTAATTCTATTCCTATATAGTTTTTCGGAAACATTTTTCTCAAGCTCGTGGTGAAACCATCAGATTTTCCCAAATATGGATAATTAAGCCTTACTTTGAATTCAGATGTTTTATTACTTATCAGTTCTTTCCATGATCTGGAAATCTCTTTTTCCTTACTAATTCCGGGATCATATAATAATCCGATATCAGCATTACGAACATCTCCTTGAAATACAGGCGTAAAACTGTGAATGGAGATATGTAAAACCTCTGAACCTCCTTCAAGTATTGAACTGATATTTTGCTCGATCTTAGTCCGGTAAGGAAAATAAAAACTATTGAGAATTTCTCCTTTTTCAAATGAATTCAAGCCTTTGGTAAACCTGGAAAAAAGTTTTTTATGGTTTAATGATCGATTTGATTCTACCAATAATCGGCCTATTTCCTGATAATGGCTAAAATCAGCGATAGGCTTTAAAAATTGAAACAGGTCAAAAGAGCCCGTGTCATAAGCCTCGTGAGTCTTTAGTATTTCGGTATCTGAATCAAAAAGATGTTTATACCCCTCAGGGATATCCGGAAAAGCATGTTCACAGGTTAATATCAGTATCATGGCCTGAACATCCTGTTTTCCTGCAGGCATTCGGCAAGCCTGAAATATACTTTTATAATATGTTCCTGAGAAAAATCATTTCTCAGAGCTTTCAATATTCTTGTTGCCAGGCTTCCATTCTGAAGTATAAATTCTATATGATTCTGCTGATCTTTACTTAGCCTCTCTCCTACCAGCTCATATAACCTTTTCCAGATGGTCTTTACATCAGAATCCTTCTGAAGGTCGAATATAGCCAGATACCTTTCATTAGTAATAAGAGTGTTTTCTGCGCTTTTGATCACTTCATCAAACAACTTAAAAAGTTCGTCCTCATGCCAGGATTTCTGATCTTCAAGAGAAATTAGTTCCTCACTCACCAGCAATTTAAGAACTTCAACAATTAAAGCCGCTATGGCAATATCTGCTGAAGGATTTTCCTGGGTATCTATCACCCTTATCTCAATAGCGTTCCGATCGAATCTAGAAATGGCTCCCCGGGAATTCAAAAAATGATGGTCCAGGATATTCTCCGTATCAAATGGTTTAATGGCTTCTGTTATGGGCTTAAAGATGGTATTGGAATATTCCTCCTTGGTAAAGACCTGTTCCGGGATCACTTTCCCCGTCATATGGGGAATTTCTTTCTGATTCGATTTATAATAATGCATTCGGGTATCCTTGTAACCAGTATATTTTCCATCCAGCACCGGAGAACTTGCGGCAAGCCCTGGAATAATTGGCAATAAAACCCTTACGGCAGCATGTAATTTTTCAAATTCTGCATCATCGAAAAACGGAAGGTTTATATGCATACTCTGCACATTGCTCCAGCCATGACCTTTACAATTGAAGATCCTGTTGTAGAGTGCATAGATCTTGCTATAATTATGTGGCCAAAGCTGTGTTTCGGTAAGTGGATCCATCGTGGGATGAGATGCAGAGGGCAAAAGACAGCAATCGAATTCTTCAAGTAGTTCATTAATCTCCCGTATATTATCCGAAAATAATTTATCCAGCGATTTTAAATCCTTAGTTGGTCCGTTGGTCTTAATCTCCACGACGTGAGAAACAAGCTCATTGCTCCATTCAACTTTACCGTTTTCAATATCTGATGTGAGAGAACCGTTCTTCTTAGTTAGAAGTTTATCTACAATAGGATTGATCTTAAGATCTGATCTTTGAACCAGCATATATTCCAGTTCAATTCCAAAAACTTCAAAAAGGTGGTAGGCCATTATATTCTTATTTTTCCAGTCTAATTTTCAAGGCATTCAGGATATCTGTATAAACCTTGTCACCATAATACTCATCCTCTACCCCGGCATCAATATTCGGGTTATCATTTATCTCGATCACCAGGGCTTTAGAATTCACTTCTTTAATATCAATGCCGTAAAGACCTTTACCCATTTATTTTGCCG
>CBDTXN010000113.1:0-10044 GCA_965364455.1 uncultured Flavobacteriaceae bacterium | reverse complement strand
TTTTTTTCGAAAATGTAAAAGAGCGGTTGTTTTTTCTATTTTTCCCCTGCCGTAAAATACTTTTTTAACAGGGTTGTCGTTATCAAGGTGGTAACTGGTAACCGGTAGGTCATGTAGGCAGGAAATACAAAGAATTTTTTCGTTCTTTAGCAATTCGGCTTCACAAATGTGACAAACGGTTGGATAAAGTAGATTTACGAAATCGTGAAACATTTGTTAATGGCTTTACCTAAATTGGTTAAACATCTAAATTTACGAACTAAATTAAACTTATGATGACAGAAAAAAAGAACAATACCGCATTGAAGATTTTAACGGGTATTCTTGCTGTAGCCCTGGTTGCACTGAGCATTTATACCATAAAATTCTACAATGAGGAGAAACAAAATAAAGAGATCCTTCAAAAGGAAAAATCTGTAATCGAAGATGAACTTAATGAGCTTATCGTAAAGTACGATGATGCAATTGAGGAAAACGACATTATGGATCAGGACCTTGTAAATGCAAGGGATCGCATATCAAGATTATTAGATTCAGTTAAAGATAATGAGGCTAATCTGGTTCTTATCTCTAGATATAGAAGGGAGATAGGAGATCTGAAGGCCGAGAAAGACCGTTTATTCAGAGTCGTAGACAGTCTAAGTACAGAGAATCAATTGCTTTCAACATCTCTGGATAGTACAAGTGTGGCATTGCAGGAAAGAACCAAGCTTTCAGATTCTCTTCAAACAACAAATCAAAGCCTGTCTAGCAAAGTGGATAAAGCATCCAGATTAAAGATAACAAGTCTTTCAGGTGAAGGTGTTATCGTTAGAAATAGCGGGAAACTGGTGGAAAATGATAATAACCGTAGGGTAGACCAGATCAGAACCTGCTTTACAATCACAGGGAATGACCTGGCTGAAGCTGGAGAAAAAAATATGTACGTTCAGGTATATAACCCGGAAAATGAACTGGTAGGCGAAGAGATCGTAGTTCAGCATGAAGGTGGGACAATGGTTTATAGTGCTTCATCCAGTGTTTTCTACGAAAACGAAGAACTTGACGTTTGTATTCTTGCAAAAACAAATGAAGACAGGTTACTGGAAGGGAATTATAAAGTATATGTTTATAATGATGCATTGCTTTTAGGGACAGGAAGTTTTACCCTCAGATAATCTTATTTAATAAATTAGAGACCGCCTTGGATATTATTCAGGGCGGTTTTTTTATTTTTGCGCCATGGCAAAACAAGAAGACCTTTTTAAGAACGTAATATCCCATGCCAAGGAGTATGGGTACATATTTGCATCCAGTGAGATCTATGACGGTTTAAGTGCTGTTTATGATTACGGGCAAAATGGATCCGAATTAAAGAAAAATATTAAAGAGTACTGGTGGCGCAGCATGACGCAGCTACATCAAAATATTGTAGGCATAGATGCTGCGATCCTGATGCATCCAACTACCTGGAAGGCTTCAGGTCACGTTGATGCCTTTAATGATCCCTTGATCGATAATAAGGATTCTAAAAAACGATACCGTGCAGATGTTCTGGTAGAAGATTATGCCGAAAAATTACTACAAAAAGCAGAGAAGGAGATCGCGAAGGCCAGAAAAAGGTTCGGTGAGGATTTCGATGCTGAAATGTATAAGGAAACAAATCCTCGTGTAAAAAGATATTTAGGAGACAGGAAAGAGATCCTGGAGCGTTTAGCACGTTCTCTTACCAATGAAGACCTCGCCGATGTTAAGTCTCTAATTGAAGAACTTGAAATAGCAGATCCTGAAACCGGATCTAAAAACTGGACTGAAGTTAGACAGTTCAACCTGATGTTCGGAACCAAATTAGGTGCTTCGGCAGATACAGCAACAGATTTATATTTACGTCCTGAAACGGCTCAGGGGATATTTGTAAACTTTCTGAATGTTCAGAAAACGGGAAGAATGAAGATCCCATTTGGTATTGCTCAAATAGGAAAGGCTTTCAGAAATGAGATCGTTGCCAGGCAGTTCATCTTTAGAATGCGTGAATTTGAACAGATGGAAATGCAATTTTTCGTTCGTCCTGGTCAGGAGTTGGAGTGGTATGAAAAGTGGAAAGAAGCAAGATTGAACTGGCATAGATCATTAGGTCTTGGTGAAGAGAATTACCGTTTCCATGATCATGAAAAGTTGGCTCATTATGCTAATGCTGCCGCAGATATAGAATTCGATTTCCCATTCGGATTTAAAGAATTGGAAGGTATTCATTCAAGAACAGATTTCGACCTTAAAGCTCACGAAGAGCACTCAGGAAAGAAACTTCGTTTTTATGATCCTGAACTCAAGGAAAACTATGTTCCTTATGTTATCGAAACATCGATAGGTCTGGATAGAATGTTCCTTGCTGTACTTTCAGCTTCGTTGAAAGAAGAGCAACTTGAGGATGGCAATACCAGAACTGTACTTAAATTACCTGCTGTGTTGGCGCCTACGAAAGCTGCTATCTTGCCATTGGTTAAAAAGGATGGTCTTCCTGAGATGGCTCAAAAGATCGTTGATGAGCTCAAATGGGATTTCAGGGTACAGTATGATGAGAAGGATGCCATTGGTAGAAGATATCGTCGCCAGGATGCCGCGGGAACCCCGCTTTGTATCACTGTAGACCATGATTCCCTGGAAGATAATGCTGTGACCGTAAGATTCCGAGATAGCATGGAGCAAAAAAGGGTACCTGTTGAAGAGCTGTCAGGACTTATTAAGGAAGAAACAGCGTTTAAAACTTGGATGAAAGATTATATCTAGAATTACCGGTTTGAAATCATATATTAGAAAAGGCAATTAGTTTATTAATTGCCTTTTTTATTTTAGTTATTATCTTAATTCCTATTTTTAAGGAATTATTGAAGTTTATCCATAAATGATGAAAAAATTATTACTCCTATTCACTTTAAGCTTTGTTTTTCATCTTAATTCTGCTGCGCAATCAAATGAGGTAACTGGGCCGGCATTTATAGATTCGGCAAATGTTGTGAAATCTATCGCTTTATCTAAGGCGAGATTAATACCGTCTTCGAAGAAACCAAAATTATATAATCCCAGGAATAGAGGGATAAATAAAGTAGTTCCCGGCAAAGGACTTCCTAAAACTGTTGATGCTGCCTTGCAGAGCAAAATGGGAGAAGTTCAGGTTAAATCCCCAGAGTTTACTTTTGACGCAGCCATCACCAGGTCTACGCCTTCAGATCCTACAGGAGCGGTGGGTACAGACCATTATGTGAATGCATGGAATTCTGAATTTGCTATTTGGGACAAAAACGGAAATAATTTGGTTCCTGGTTCTTCATTAGCCAGTATTGGAGGAACTTTTACTAATGAAACCGATGGTGATCCAATCGTATTTTATGACGAGCCGGCAGATAGATTTGTCCTGATGCAGTTTAGCGCCGAAGATGGTTCATCAACTCCCCCTGCATTATTGTTTGCGGTTTCTCAGGGTACAGACCCAGTTAATGATGGTTGGTATACCTATAGGTTCGATCTCGAATCTTTACCAGATTATCCTAAGATCTCACTTTGGAATGGTGGTTACTACATCACCACAAATAAGGATGCGCTTGCCCCTCAGGGTAAGGAAATTGTATATGTTTTAGAAAGGGATAAAATGTTGCAGGGAGCTGATGGTGTCAGGATTCTAGGTTTTCCATTACCAGGAATACAAAATAATGGATTTTATAGTCCTGCTGGTTTTAGCTCTGTAGGGCCTGAATTACCTCCGGCTGGAAATGCCCCAATAATATATTTGCAGGATGACCAATGGTCTGGAGTTAATCAGGATCATTTGAAATTATGGCTTATAAATGTAGATTGGAATTCTTTGGCTAGTTCAACTATTTCAGAAAGTCAGGAAATTACCAATGGAGTTTCTCCATTTACGGCCACATTTGACGGAGGAAGTTTTCAAAACCTTCCGCAACCCGGCGGAGGTGTAGATATTGACGCTTTACAGGGTGCAATGATGTATATGACACAATATCGGAGATTTCCAACACATAACTCTGTAGTAATGAATTTCGTGGTAGATGTGGAGCCTACATCAGCAAAACATGCCGGGATAAGATGGTATGAATTAAGACAACAGGCAGATGGTCAACCCTGGACTGTTTACCAGGAAGGAACTTATGCCCCTGATGCCAGTGATAGGTTTAGCGGTAGTATTGGTATTGACCGAAGAGGAAATATAGGTCTTGGTTTTACTGTTGTGAATGATGATTCCAGGGAGCCTGTTTTTCCATCTATTAGATATACCGGCCGTTTCACGAACGATCCTTTGGGAATAATGTCCATCGATGAACAATCTATAGTTGAAGGTGAAAGTCCTCAACCGCGACCCGAAGGAAGGTATGGTGATTATGCACATCTTAGCATAGATCCCGTAGATGGGATCACTTTCTGGCACAACGGAGAATTTTTCAGGGGGCAGGACCGTGTGAATAAGGTGGGTGTATTTAGCTTTTCTGCTACTGAACCTAACGACATCGGAGCTATTTCACTTGAGAGTCCTGAAAGTTCAACTTTGACTTCTTCAGAACAAATTACAGTGCGCCTTAGAAATTTCGGACTTAATCCACAGTCAGATTTTGAAATTACATATAGTGTAAATGGCGGGCCTGAGGTTTCCGAAATATTTACTGATATTCTTGAGCCTGAGTCCTTTGCTAATTTTACTTTTTCTGAAACTGCAGATCTTTCTGATATTGGTGAAAACTACACAATTACCATATCTACAAATCTGGAAAATGATACGAATGTGAGTAATGATGAAATCGAGGCTCATGTTAGAAACCTTCCTCCAAGGGATGTTGGGGTTACTTCTATAGATTCGCCTGTAACTTCTGAAGATCTAAGCAGCAGTGAGCAGGTTACGATCACTATAGAGAATTTTGGAGGAGAGCCGCAGCAGGAAATTCCCGTAAGCTATCAGGTAGGAAATAATGCACCGATTAATGAAACTTTTGAGGGAATAATCCCTGTTGGAGAGTTTGAAGTTTACACATTCGATCAGCTTGCAAATTTTGAAGCTTCAGGTAGATATCCAATTGAAGCAAGAACGAATCTCGAGGAGGACTTTGATCCTTCCAATGATTCCGAAACCACGTCAGTATCGAAACTGGACTGTATTCCTGAAGGATCTGATTGTTCTGCCGGTGACGGAATTTTCTATTTTGAACTCGGTGATTTTCTTAATGAAAGGATTCCCTGCACAACCGGTTATATAGATTTTAGTGAAGGTTCAACAGACCTCGATAGGTCCGATGGAAATTTTACGGTAACAGTAAAGACCAATTTTGCTGAAGATAACGTAGAGAAATTTTCTCTATGGATAGATTTCAATGATAATGCTGTTTTTGAAGCTGAAGAAAGACTTATAACTTCGGAAATCATTCCGGAAGTAAATACAGCCTTTTCTTATGACTTCAGTATACCGGCTGATGCGAAACTGGGACAACATCTATTGAGGATACGGGCTGGTGACACCAGCTTTTCTGGAGACCTTAACGATCCCTGTTCAGTGATGGCCTATGGAACTACCCATGATTATTCAGTAAATATTATAGACAGTACTCTGGATGCGGAAGATTTTATCCTGAATGAAGCCGAATTGGTGGTTGTTTCCTCGGGAAACAGTCAGTATCGTGCTATCATGGAAACCAGTTTTGATGAGCCATTACGTATAACGGTTCATAATGTCGTAGGACAGAAAATGATCGAGAATCAGATCGTTAATGATGGCGATGCTTACGTTTATGAACTTGATATGTCCTATGCTGCCAGAGGAGTTTACCTGCTTAGAGTTGGTACCCGTGATTTTGGTAAGGTTAAGCGATTTATCGTGAAATAGAGGTGGATCTTTCACAATTTTCAAACACTACTTGTATTTAGTTCATATTGCTTTATTTTTGGGCAAAATTGAACTCATATGAACATAATATCCTATAATGTAAACGGTATAAGGGCCGCTATCCGGAAAGGTTTTCTGGATTGGGTACAACAGGCCAACCCAGACGTGGTATGCCTGCAGGAGATAAAAGCTCAACCTGAACAATTAGATCTTTCAGATTTTGAGAATGCAGGTTATCCTTTTCATTATTGGTATCCGGCGACTAAAAAAGGATATAGTGGTGTGGCTATCTTAAGCAAGACAGAACCTAAGAATATTCAGTATGGTACGGGGATAGATTATATGGATCATGAGGGTAGGAGTATCCGTGCAGATTTTGAGGATTTCTCAGTAATGAGTCTTTATTTGCCTTCAGGAACCAATGTCGCCAGGCTGGAACACAAGTTCAAATTTATGGATGATTTTCAGTTGTATATAGACCAGCTGAAACAGGAGATTCCGAAAATAGTTATTTGCGGGGATTATAATATTTGTCACGAAGCGATAGATATTCACGATCCTGTAAGATTGAAAAATACTTCAGGTTTCCTTCCTGAAGAAAGAGCATGGATCGATGGTTTTATGAAAAGCGGATTTATAGATTCATTCCGTCATTTTAATGATGAACCACATAATTATTCCTGGTGGAGTTATCGCGCCAATGCCCGTAATAACAATAAGGGCTGGCGTATAGATTATAATCTGGTATCTGAACCGCTTAAAGATCGAATGAAAAGGGCAGTTATTTTGCCTGAGGCATACCATAGTGATCATTGTCCCGTTCTAGTAGAAATAGAATAATACTTTCTTATGAAAATTAAAGTTTTAGGTTTTTTAGCATTATTAATAGCCATGAATGCCTGCGTCTCGTCAAAGAAATATGGAGAGCTGGAAAGCAGGAATGCAGATTTGTTACGTGAGAATCGTTCTATGAATGAGGATCTTGAAAGATTCAGAAAATCGAATAAGGATCTTGAAGATGAATTGTCTGGTTTAAAATCTGATTTTAAGAATACGACGGCAGAGAGAAATGATTTGATGCAAAAGTTAGAAGCGCTGGAGATGAATTATGCTAACCTGGAAAAATCTTATGATGCCCTGGAAAAGAATAGTTCAGCTGCCATATCTGAGAATTCCAGACAGAACCGGGAATTGCTGGCACAATTAGATGAAAAGGAAGCAGCTCTCATCGCCGAAAGAAACAGGCTGGAAAAGCTTGAAAAAGATCTCGCCTTAAGATCACAGAGAATTGATGAATTAGAGAGCGTAATAGCCGCTAAAGATGCCAAGATGAATGCCCTTAAAAATGCGGTATCGAATGCCCTGACTAATTTTGAGGGAAAAGGTTTAAGTGTGGAACAAAAGGATGGGAAAGTCTATGTTTCCATGGAAAATAAACTGCTTTTTGAGTCTGGAAGCTGGGCAGTGAATTCTGAAGGAAGAAAGGCGGTGCAGCAGCTTGGAACGGTATTGGCCCAAAATCCTGATATCGCTGTTCTTATTGAAGGTCATACAGATGATGTTCCTTATGGAGGAAGTGGTCAACTTAAGGATAACTGGGATTTGTCTACTAAGAGAGCAACTTCCATCGTCCATATTCTAAGAGAAAATTCGAATATCGATCCTCAGAATTTAACAGCTGCAGGAAAAGGAGAATTTGCCCCGGTAACCACTAACGATACTGAAACGGGAAGAGCTAAAAACAGAAGGATTGAAGTGATACTGACTCCAAAACTAGATGAGATCACCAAATTGCTGAATGATTCGATCTAAGGATATTAGCTGGTTTTCTCCTGATAATGTTCCTGGATGATAGCATTTGTTTTCTGGAGATCTTTAAAAACCTCATAAGTTTTACCCTGTGTTCTCATTGCGCCTAAAGTGTTTGCGTACCTGGCGGCAATAATAGGATCGTTGTGATAAGTAAAACCATAAGCAAGACCACCGGCGAAGGAGTCCCCGCAACCGGTGGTATCTATAACTTCCTTCACAGGTACCGACGGTATGAATTCTTTATCTATTTTTCCGTCCTTAATGCTGTAAGCCACACATCCTCTGGAATCCAGAGTAACGTAAAGTATTTTTACTCCCATTTTAAGTACATGAGCTCCAAAATCATCCAGGTGTTCTGTATTTTCCTCATCATAATGTCCCATTTCATCAATGTCGTACTCATTTTTGAACCAGCAACACATGGATTCTTCCAGGTTCATTTTTAGCACATCGATGTAAGGTAGCCACTCGTCCCGGTCTATCCAGAATTTACGTTCACGGCTTCCGTTAATATTCATGGAAGTAGTTGGGCCGTGAGCATCAAAAATTACCAGGCCTGAGCTGTTTTCTTTGATAAATTTTAAAGTGCTTAAAGAGATCTCGAAATCTGTAATGGGTACAAAAACAAAAGCTTCAGAGTCTAAATATGGAGCTACATCTTCAGGTAAGATAGGATTCATAAAAGCCGTTTGCTTTTCCAGGCGATTATTCTGATCCAGAAATTTTAATTCGATCACTGTTCCCCGATCCCTTTTACTATCTATTCCGCTTGTATCTACATTTTTATATTCAGAAAACAACTCATTGATCGCAGGTAGATCTTTTTTATGAACGTGAGAAATAATGCGAACCTCACCTGTATTTTTCATTAGTTTGGCCAGCGCGATCGCCGGGTGTGTGGCGCAACCGTATTTCTGAATAGTTTCGTTTTTATGGGTTAATATAGTATCTCTAGGTATAGGCCCTAAAATGGCAATTTTCTTCATGTGTCTAAATTAAATTCTTCTACGTTGGAATAGTGTTTTGAAGATTCTTAAAAGGTAGCTTTTATTAAATATAACAAAAATCATCTTATTCTATTTAGTTGAATAAATATAGGTATAGGGAAGAATGATAAGGATCCCATTTTCTGCTTCCTCTATTTATCCTAAATTTACGCGTTCAAATCTAAATTGAACATGAAATTTACTACGCTACCTGGAACCGATATAAAAGTTAGTAAGATCTGTCTTGGATCTATGACCTGGGGACAGCAAAATACCGAAGCCGAAGGCCATGAACAAATTGATTATGCCCTGGATAAGGGAGTCAACTTTATTGATACGGCTGAAATGTATTCTGTTCCTGCAGATCCAAAAACTCAGGGTAGTACAGAGAAAGTGATCGGAACCTGGCTAAATAAAACCGGGAGGAGGGACGAAGTTGTCATCGCTTCAAAAGTAGCCGGACCTTCAGACATGGTTTCTCACATTAGACCCAATCTTGGTTTCCATAAAGAGGCAATTGAAGATGCGGTGCATAAAAGTCTCAAAAGGATGCAAACTGATTATATCGACCTGTATCAATTACACTGGCCGGAAAGGAATGCAAATTTCTTTGGTCAGCTGGGTTACAAACACTCAGAGGAGGAAGAATGGAAAGATAATTTCAAGGAAGTTCTTGAGAACCTTAATGATCTGAAGCAACAGGGTAAGATTCGTGAAATTGGACTTTCTAATGAAACTCCTTACGGACTAATGCGTTTTCTTGAAGAAAGTAGAAAGCATGATCTGCCGAGGGTTTCAACGGTTCAAAATCCATATAATCTGCTGAATAGGAAAGATGAGGTTGGTCTTACCGAAATATATCATCGCGAAAATGTAGGTTTATTTCCCTACTCTCCCTTAGGTATGGGAACCCTTAGCGGGAAACATCTTAACGGAATAAAAGAAAATACCAGGTTAAGCCTGTTTCCACAGTATAAGAGATACTCGAACGAAGAAGCGGTTAAGGCTACAAGAGCTTATAAAGACCTGGCAGATGAACATGGGTTAAGCCTTACGCATCTGGCACTTGCGTTTGTAAATCAGCAGCCATTTGTGACCAGTAATATTATTGGTGCTACGAGTATGGAACAGCTAAAGGAAAATATTGAAAGTATCGATGTTGTGCTTTCTGAAGAGGTCCTTGAGGGAATTGATAAGATCCATAATTCCATTCCTAATCCTGCACCTTAAATTGTTGAAAATATAGATTCCAGTAAATAAAAAACGGTCGAAAATTTCGACCGTTTTTATTGGAATTTTGCTATCCAAAAAGATGGCTTACCACATCTTCTATCTTAGATACCTTATTGATCTTTATATTGAAATCGCCTTTAGGGATCTTGC
>CBDTXN010000112.1:0-10086 GCA_965364455.1 uncultured Flavobacteriaceae bacterium | reverse complement strand
GATCATGGTATTTTTTATTGGCCAGAATGATCGGAAGATTAGAACGCACTAGAAAATCCTTAATACCAGCTTTAGAAGCTTCCTCTACAAACCACCTGAAATTAGGATTCATCTCTGGAGCTCCACCAGTAAGATCCAGGGTATGCGCACCGGTATTTTTAATAACATCCAGGCACTGCTCCATAGTTTCTTTCGTCATGATCTCCTTTCTATCGGGTCCGGCATCAACATGACAATGAGAACAAGTCTGGTTACACATGTAACCTAGGTTTAATTGAAGGATTTCAAGTTTTTTAGGTTTAAGCGGAAAATCACCGGTTTCATGAATCTTATCCTTAAAAGTTGGCAGCTCGCCTTTTTTAAATATTCCATTACTTAAAAATTTCAGCTGATTCTCAGGACTCGAAAGATCGTTTTTTCTCGCTTTCAGGGACTTTATTAACATAAAGGGGTTTCTTGTATTGTAGAGTTAGTTCAGTTATTCAATAATAACTTACATACTCAGCTTTTTGTACTTATTCATCATTTGAACACCGTGTACCAAGGTGGCGCCACTTTCTATGGCGGCACCGGCATGAACAGCTTCCATCATTTCTTCCTTGGTAATACCACGCTGCAATCCGTCCTTAGTATATGCATCTATACAATAAGGGCATTTTACCACATGTGATACTGCAAGGGCAATTAGAGATTTTTCCCTGGCTGATAATGCACCTTCTTCAAACACTTTACCATAATAATCAAAGAATTTATTACCCAGTTCTTCACTCCATTCGGTTATTTCTCCAAACTTTCTAAGGTCGGCAGGATCGTAATAATTTTTAGACATTTGAAATAATTTATATTCTGGATTTATATTATTTACGAGAAAAATCGGCTATTAGTTTTACATTTTAAGCCTTCACGTACGATAAGGAATAATAAGGAAAAATTACCGGTGAGTGATAAAACAACTCATAATTAAATCAAAGAGTTTCTTTTTCCTTATAGCAAAGACTCTGACCATTATTTTTCCATTTTAAATCGGTTTTCACAAAGCGGTAAAAAATCAATCAATTCTAATCATAACAGTTAATTTTTGAAATTACTGGCTTAAAAAGGCCTGTAAAAAATTTTAACAAAACTTTTTATTTTCCTGAATCTTCTCAAAACCCTTATCAAATCACGAATCTGACTTTTATCTATAACGTTTTTCGCATTACAATTAGTTCAAACGGTGATAAATGAGCTTAGAATTCTTAATATTTTCACACAATTGATAATTTTACAGCATTATATTTTAAAATAAATATTTAAAAAACGCTTAACTTTAGAAGCTAAGAAAAGTACGATACTTTCTAATGAGAATTGATGTAAAAACCCTACCTGTAAACGAGATCCTCGAGGATATCGCTAATACCCTGGACACAGAATTAGAGTATAGAAGCGGAGAATTGAAGCTGGAGATACCGGAAAGCGTAGGAGAAGGATATATTAGAGGAATTAGTTTTGATTCCGGAATGGGTTATATTACTTACAATTGTAAGTTTAAAAAGGATGTAGAGATACATTTTGCTCTTAATACCGTTCACCCCCTAAAATTTATTTTCTGTTCTGAAGGCAGTATAAAACATTGTTTTCAAAAAGATGATAAGATCCATAAAATAGATACCTATCAAAATATTGTTGTTAGTAGCAACGGTTATGATGGTCACATCCTTTACTTTAAAAAAGATGTACCAACACATATTTCAAGCCTGGAAATCATAAGATCTATATTTGCGCATAGATCTAATTATGATTTTAAGGATCTGGATCCAACACTCAAGGATTTATTTAAAGATGCCGTTTCAGAGAAACAATTTTTCTACCAGGGGAATTACAGTATTAAAGCTGCTGATCTTATGGACGAACTCAACACGAAAGACTATACTGGATTTCTAAGAAACCTCTTTCTTGAAAGCAAGGCATTTGAAATGTTGGTAATACAGATCGCCCAGTATGAAGATGACGCGAATGGAGACAACCTCCCTCAGATCCTTAGAAAATCTGATATCGAAAAGGTAGATTATGTTGCCAAAAGAATACAGGGAGATCTAAGTACAAATTTATCTGTTGAATCTCTTGCAAAGGAGGCGGGAACCAATGTAAATAAACTTCAGGAAGGCTTTAAGTATGTCTATAACCTTACGGTTAACAAATACATGCAACACGTAAAGCTGGAAGCCGCCAAAGAAATGCTGAACCTTTCTGAAAAGAATATATCAGAGATCGTAACTGCGATCGGCCTGAATAACCGAAGTTATTTCTCGAAGATATTCAAAGAAAAATATGGGGTTAGCCCTAAATATTTCCTTAGAGGAAAAAAGAATAAAAAAGAGGAAGAGGTTGAGGAAGAACAGGATTAATTCCTTTTAAGCTTGTTTTCCAACCAAATTTATTTTCTATCTCCTTGTAATAAGTTGAATTTTGATCCTTACTTCCTGATATTTATATCTCCTTAAAAGAATATTTAAATGAATGAATTAGAAATAAAGGCTGCTCTGCAAATTGCAAAACCTGCCAGAGAAGTTTTCGATGCGATCAAAGATCCTCAGAAAATGTCTAATTACTTTATTTCAGAAAGTACAGGTCCCCTGGAGGAATGGAAAACCGTATCCTGGAAATTCCCAGAGTTCGATATGAAGTTTCCTGTAAAAGTTTTAAAGGTTATCAAGCCTGAGCTTATCATATTTGAATGGGAAGGTTCTCCGGAGAAAATGCTCAAAGTAGAAATCAAGCTGAACTCGGTTTCTGAAAACAAAACCCTGGTAAATATTACCGAAGGTAAAATGAAAAACGATGACGAGGGACTGCAGTGGTTTGGGAGAAATTCCGGAGGCTGGGCAAATTTTCTAGCCTGCCTGAAAGCCTACCTGGAGTTTGGTATTAATCTTCGTAAAGGAGGATTTGATTTTATGAAAGAACCAGAATAATTACTGATAGGTTTTAAGCTTATAAAAGAAAAAACCCGACTGGAAAGTCGGGTTTTGTATTATAATGGGATTGATGATTACATCATTCCAGGCATTCCGCCACCCATACCTTGTGGCATTCCGCCTCCACCGGCATTTTCTTCCGGAAGGTCGATCAGTGCACACTCGGTAGTAAGTATCATTCCGGCAACAGATGCAGCATTTTCAAGGGCTACTCTGGTTACTTTCTTAGGATCGATGATCCCGGCCTTCATCATATCTACATATTTATCTGTTTTAGCATCATATCCAAAGTCTTTTTTACCTTCAAGCACTTTGTTGATCACTACAGATCCTTCTCCACCAGCATTTTCAACGATGGTTCTCAATGGAGATTCGATAGCTCTTGATACAATATGAACTCCGGTTGCTTCGTCAGCATTTTCAGTTTTGATCTTGCTAAGTACAGCCTGAGCTCTAACTAAAGCAACACCACCACCTGCTACGATTCCTTCTTCTACAGCCGCTCTGGTTGCGTGAAGAGCATCATCTACACGGTCTTTCTTCTCTTTCATCTCAACTTCTGAAGCTGCACCTACATAAAGTACGGCTACACCACCAGCTAATTTAGCAAGACGCTCCTGAAGTTTTTCCTTATCGTAATCTGAAGTCGTAGATTCGATCTGAGCTTTGATCTGATTTACTCTATTATGAATATCATCATTATTACCAGCACCGTTTACGATAGTTGTATTATCCTTGTCGATCGCTACTTTTTCAGCAGTACCTAACATATCGATAGTTGCATTTTCTAAAGTAAATCCTCTTTCTTCAGAAATTACAGTACCTCCAGTTAAGATCGCAATATCTTCAAGCATTGCTTTTCTACGATCACCAAATCCTGGAGCTTTTACAGCTGCGATCTTAAGTGATCCACGAAGTTTGTTTACTACAAGTGTAGCTAGTGCTTCTCCGTCTACATCTTCAGCGATGATCAATAATGGTTTACCAGACTGAGCTACTGGCTCGAGTACAGGAAGCAGGTCTTTCATTGAAGATATCTTCTTATCAAAAAGAAGAATATATGGATCTTCAAGATCTGCGGTCATTTTTTCTGAATTCGTTACGAAGTAAGGAGAAAGATATCCTCTGTCAAACTGCATACCTTCAACTACGTCTACGTGAGTTTCAGTTCCTTTAGCTTCTTCAACAGTGATAACACCTTCTTTACCTACTTTTTCGAATGCCTGAGCGATAAGATCTCCGATCTTGTCATCATTATTAGCTGAAATAGAAGCCACCTGCTTGATCTTTTCAGATGAGTCTCCAACTTCTTTAGTTTGCTTGGCAAGATCTTCTGTAAGAGATTTTACAGCCTTATCTATACCTCTTTTCAGATCCATTGGGTTTGCACCAGCGGCAACGTTCTTAAGGCCTTCCTGAACGATAGCCTGAGCAAGAACAGTAGCAGTAGTAGTACCATCACCGGCAAGATCATTGGTTTTAGAAGCAACTTCCTTCACCATCTGAGCTCCCATATTTTCAAGAGCATCTTCAAGTTCGATCTCTTTTGCCACAGTAACACCATCTTTAGTTACTGTTGGTGCACCGAATGATTTACTGATAATTACGTTACGACCTTTTGGCCCTAAAGTTACTTTAACTGCATTGGCTAATGCATCTACACCTCTTTTGATCCCGTTACGGGCCTGGATGTCAAATTTTATATCTTTTGCCATTTTTATAAATTTTTGTTTTTCAGAAGTTTAAAACCCTGAAAAATTGGTTAATTAATTCTGATTAATTTGATTTTCTGCGGATGCAGAAAAAGTTTATCGAATTGAAACTTATACTATTGCAAGTATATCATCTTCCCGCATGATAAGGTAATCTGTACCTTCAAGCTTTAGCTCAGTCCCGGCATACTTACCATAAAGAACCATATCTCCTTCCTTAACGGTCATATCATGTTCTTTGGTTCCTTTACCTACAGCTACAACTTTACCTTTTTGCGGCTTTTCTTTTGCAGTTTCAGGAATAATAATACCAGATGCAGTTTTGTTCTCTGCAGCAACAGGTTCAATAACAACCCTGTCTGAAAGCGGTTTAATGTTTAGTCCCATTTTTATAAATTTTATTATTAGGTTAATTAATTTTTCAAATGTGGTTAGGGATATTTCTAAAATTATGCCACTAGCTTATTCCTGCCAATACCAAATAAAAAATGCCAGCTTGTCATAAGCTGGCATTTTTAAAATATAATATTTTGTAAAAATTACTGCGCGCTGTCAGTTTGTACCGGTTGAGCCGGAGTTTGCGTTGCTGGAGCTTCAGTATTTACAGGCTCATCACTTTCAAAAACTCCACTTGCAGCATCTGCAGGAGCATCCATGATCGTTACGTTTGAAAGAAGTATTAGAACCAGCAATAAAGTTGCTAGGGTCCATGTACTTTTATCAAGAAAATCTGTGGTTTTCTTTACACCTCCCATTTGCTGACCTCCGCCACCAAAAGATGAAGATAATCCTCCTCCTTTAGGATTCTGTACCATAATCACAACTACCAGCAAAAATGCTACGATAATTATTAAAGCTAAAAAAATAGTGAATGTGCTCATTCTTATTCGTTATTAGTGTCTTGTAATTTCTCTATTGCCCGAATTTGGTCTGCAAAGAAACCACTTTTTTCGGGATTTTTCAAAATTAATATTTTATATGCCTGTATGGCTTTTTTATAATTTTTTTGCTCCAGATAGACCTTGGCTAAAGTCTCTGTCATCAGGGATTCCGGAGCGGTTGAATTCTGATCTGCAAGATTTACTTTATTAGCAGTTTTTCCAGGTTTTATCTTCGGATTCTTGGAAATGAACTCTTCAATAAGTTCAAATTTTCTAGTACGCCCTTCATCTGTCTCTTCTTCTTTTCTTTCCTCTCTATCAATTGGCTGAGCTTTAGTCAATTTCAACCATTCTGAAAAAGAATGAGCTTCCCTTCCATCAAACTCCAGGGGTTTTCCTATTCCCAGCTCCTCTTCAGAAGACTTATCCTCTTCCTGATGCTCTGTTCTTTCAATCTCTTGAGTTTCCAAAGGCCTTTGAAACAAAGCAGGATCCATTACCCTTTCAGATTCAGACTGCTTCATTTTAATCGCCTCATCTATATCTATACTTCTGCGACCATGAACTTCTTCAGGCTCATAAACAGTGATATTCTTCAGCCTTTCCTCCTGATCCCTTATTTGCTTAGCGATCTGGTTTTGATTGAATTCCCGTGAACTAATAAATTCAAAGAGTATACTTCTATCGGTAGTATATGCAGCTGTTTTTTTTAAGGCATCGTTATAACTGAATTCCTGGTGTTCCTTCAGTCCCTTTAACCTGATTGCCCTTGCCGCCTGGAAATAAGGAGCTTTAGCGATAATTTTTTCGATCTCCCGGGTTTGCTCTGAAGTGATCTCCGCCGGATTTTCCAAAAGATATGTAAGCGCTTTTACGTCCATTACCAATCGGTTAGTGCCGCATTGAAAATATCCTGAGTTAGTCTTGTATAGATCTCATCAAGAGCAGTTTCCAGGTTCGCACCCACTAGCTGTGTTTGGGCCGGATAATCATAGTAAAATGAAAATCTCCTTTCAAAATCCTTTTCGGGATCCAGGGTATTATAATATCTCACATTCACAGAAATAGTTAACCTGTTTTGTGCCGCAGTATTCTGGGCAGTTGCAGACATCGGTGAAATATAATATTCGGTAATCTCTCCTTCAAAAATAAGATCTCCATTGGTATTTGCCAGATTTAAACTTGTTTGGTTCTGGATAAGATCCTGTAGTGAAATAGTAAACGTACGGTCTATCCCCGGCTCTACCAGATCGGCATTATTCTGAAAGAAGTTTACCTGAAAAGATTCTGCTTCACCGGTATCAGCACCGGTAAATGAGTAGATTCCGCAAGCCTGAAATAAAAATGTGAATGCGAACAGGCCTGAGAATAATAGAAGTTTTTTCATAAAGTAAAAACCTGAAATTAAAGATTATATTGTTTGATCTTGCGATAAAGCGTTCGCTCACTAATTCCCAATTCTTCAGCTGCAGCTTTTCGTTTCCCACCGTGCCTTTCCAGAGATTTTTTAATGAGTTCCAGTTCTTTATCCTGTAAAGAAAGTGTTTCTTCTTCCTCGATTTCTTCGGCAAAATAATATTTATCTTTCTCTTCCTGCCTTCCCTGAGAAGTATTTTGTTGTGGTATCTGAAGAACGCTTAATTCATCTTCATCAATATCTGCCTCGTCGATATCGTCACCACTATTTCCATAAATCTTTTGAATAAGGCCTTCATTATCATCCTGTACCTGCTGGCTATCCCCTTCCTGCATTAGTTTCAGGGTTAGTTTTTTTAGATCGTTAAGGTCGCTTTTCATATCAAAAAGCACCTTATACAGGATCTCTCTCTCATTACTGAAATCGCCTTCCTGTTTTTTATCAGAAATCACGGCCGGTAAATTACTGCCAATATCTGGTAAATAATGCCTCAACTCATCTGCATTAATGCTTCTGTTCTGTTCCAGAACAGAAATCTGTTCAGCCACGTTCCGAAGCTGACGAATATTACCACCCCATCTGTACTTTTGCATTAAAGCTACAGCATCATCCTCAAGTTTGATAGTGGGCATTTTATATTTCAGTCCGAAATCTGAAGCAAACTTCCTGAACAAAAGATGGATATCATCTTTCCTTTCGCGAAGCGGAGGCAGGTTAATTTCAACCGTACTTAAACGGTAATACAGATCTTCTCTGAACTTATCCTTTTTAATGGATTCGAACATATTAATGTTAGTAGCAGCAACGATCCTAACATTTGTTTTCTGAACTTTTGACGAACCTACTTTAATGAATTCACCATTCTCAAGTACCCTTAGCAATCTTACCTGGGTAGGCAAAGGCAGCTCTCCTACTTCATCAAGGAAAATAGTACCTCCATCGGCAACCTCAAAATATCCATTTCTGGTTTGAGTTGCTCCGGTAAAAGCTCCCTTTTCATGACCAAATAGTTCACTATCTATAGTCCCTTCTGGAATTGCTCCACAGTTTACCGCAATATATTTACCATGCTTCCTGTGAGAAAGCGCATGAATGATCTTTGGGATACTCTCTTTACCGACACCACTTTCCCCTGTAACCAAAACAGAAATATCTGTAGGTGCAACCTGGATGGCTTTTTCTACCGCCCGGTTAAGTTTAGGGTCGTCTCCTATGATCCCGAAACGCTGTTTAATTGCCTGAACTGATTCCATCTAAAAGTATTCAGTAATCGGCAAACAGATTTCAGTTTAAGCAACTAAAAACCGTTTACCTGAGTTTTTATTAATTATTATCGCTGTATCCTACCGGAATACCAATAAGTGTGGCACTGGTACAATCCTGGATCTTCACATTCACAAAATCACCGACCTTATAATTCTCTTTATCGAAAACCACGACAGTATTTTGTGAATTTCTACCACTCCAATGAGCGGCAGATTTTTTAGATTCTTTTTCAATTAGAACCTCAACAGTTTGTCCTATAAATCTCTCGGTTCTTAACTTACTGTGCTTTTGCTGCAGATCAACGATTTCCTGTAATCTTCTTTTCTTCACCTTTTCAGGTACATCGTCTTCAAGTTTTCTTTCTGCAAGGGTTCCAGGTCTTTCAGAATAAGCGAACATATATCCAAAATCATAATTCACATATTCCATTAAAGACAAAGTATCCTTATGATCCTCTTCAGTTTCAGTCGGAAATCCAGTTATAAGGTCGTGGGAAATTCCGCATCCGGGGATCATTTCTTTTATATTGTCTATAAGCTCAAAATACTCTTCCCTGGTATGAAGACGATTCATTTTCTTCAAAATTCGATCGCTTCCACTTTGAACAGGCAAATGAATATAATCACAAATATTACGGTGTGCAGCCATAGCCTCTATAACATCCAGTGTCATATCCTGAGGATTTGAAGTTGAGAAACGTATTCTCATTTTCGGCTGGGCTTCAGCAACAAGTCTTAAAAGTCCTGCAAAATTTGTAGCGGTTGCTTTTTGCATTTCGGTTGCGTTCTTAAAGTCTTTTTTAAGTCCACCACCATACCACAAATAACTATCTACATTCTGACCCAATAAAGTGATCTCCTTGTATCCTTTTGCCGCCAGATCATTCACTTCCTCAACAATACTCTGAGGATCACGGCTTCGTTCACGCCCCCTGGTAAATGGAACTACACAAAAAGTACACATATTATCACATCCCCTTGTAATGGATACAAAAGCGGACACTCCATTGGTTTGAAGTCTAACTGGTGAGATATCTCCGTAAGTTTCTTCTTTACTAAGAATTACATTTATAGCATCACGCCCTTCTTCAACTTCATTTATAAGATTTGGAAGGTCCTTGTAGGCATCTGGTCCCACAACAAGATCAACGATCTTTTCTTCTTCAAGAAATTTATCTTTTAATCGCTCCGCCATACATCCAAGCACGCCTACTTTCATTCCTGGATTGATCCTTTTAACGGCATTGTATTTTTCAAGGCGTTTACGAACAGTTTGCTCTGCTTTTTCTCTTATGGAACAGGTATTTACCAGAACCAGATCTGCCTCTTCAAGATTCTGTGTAGTATTAAAACCTTCCTTAGATAAAATAGAAGCAACGATCTCACTATCGCTAAAATTCATAGCACAACCGTAACTCTCAATAAAAAGTTTACGCTCATTCTCTGCCTTCGGCTCCATCACTAAGGAGTTCCCCTGCTTTTTCTCGTCTATTGTCTTCTCCATAAATGTTTAATAACCTGTCGGTTTTTAGATTGGCAAAGATAGGACTAAACGGAGTTCTGACAAAGTGACAGAAAAAAATTTAATAAATATAAACGCAACCATTTCTACTATCCTGCATCTAATGAATAACTAACTGGTTTAAAAATGAAAAGGCTATTACTACTTCCTGTCATATTAGGATGATTTTCCATCACTTCTTGTGAAGAAGATACTAATACAGACATAATAACTGTTGCTGTACCGGTAACCCAATCCATCGCAGATTTTAGAGCTTCTGTAAAGATCCAGGAGCCAAGAACCATCAAAGAGTCCGGGAAAATTTACGCCTGGAAAGACTACATTTTCATCAA
>CBDTXN010000111.1:0-10099 GCA_965364455.1 uncultured Flavobacteriaceae bacterium | reverse complement strand
AATAGCATAGATGTTTTTAAGTACAGCAGCATACTCGGTCCCAATGACGTCATCGCTTATTTTGCAGGTGATATAATCGCTACCCAGATATCCGGCAACTATTTCGGCCTTCTTTTCATCCTGGCAGGCAACGGTTAGGTAAGAAAGTCTTTCCAGGGCTACTTCTTCTGCGTGACAGGGTCCCGTTAGAACACCAATATTTTCCATAGGAACATCAAAGAACTCATGAAAATGTTCACCAACTATAAGACTGGTCTCGGGTACAATTCCTTTTATCGCGGAGAATACGATCTTGTTGCTCAGAGATATTTCTAAATTATCAAGTTCACGTTTTAAGAATGCAGAAGGAATGGCGAAAATGATATAATCTGAAGCTTTTACCACTTCATTAATATCATTGCTAAGGCTTAACTGGTCTACGTCAAATTCAACAGAACTCAGGTAATTTGGATTATGATCCTGTTTTTTAATATGCTCCAGTGCATAAACACTTCGCATATACCAATTAATGTTATCGAGGTTTTCGCTCAACATTTTTACAATAGCGGTAGCCCAACTACCACCTCCAATTACGCCAAAACTAGGAGTTTTATCCATATAATTTCATTCTCTAATTCAAAAATAATCATTTTTAGAGGGATATAAAGCTTTTCACAGTATTTAGAGTAAAACTGTAAACCACTCAGGATTACGAATTCTAAACTTTAACAGAACTATCTAATTTCAAAATACAATGTATGTATAGATGTTGCGTTAATTAATTGTTCTTCTGTTCATTTTTTTTCAGAAGAACGCTTAGTTTTTTTGGTTGGTTATTTAGTTGAAGAAACCGTTTCGTTAGAAGCGGTTTTTTTAATTATCAGACTATAAGTTTTTGGAAAATTTTAGGATTGGTTTTTACACTAAACCAACTTCACTTTTGTACATTTAATAACTAACTATAAATCAATACAATGGGAATATTTTCGTTTATTAAAGATGCGGGTAAAAAGGTTTTTGGAATAGATAAACCCTCCGCAACCGAGGTAGGAACAAGAGATGATTCAAAGGAAAATGAGAAGGCGGCAAGGAAACTGGAACAAACCATTGAAGATTTAAATCTTAAGGCAGAAAACTTAAAAATAAATATTGAAAATGATATGGCTGTAGTCTCAGGTAAAGCTCTGGACCAGTCAACCAGAGAAAAGATCATTTTGGTAGTTGGGAATTCAGAAGGAATTTCCCAGGTAGATGACAGAATGGATGTTGAAAATACTGAACCTGAAGCTGTTTTCCACACAGTTGAGCGAGGTGAGAATCTTAGTAAGATCTCTAAGCAGCATTACGGAGATCCAAACCAATATCCACTAATTTTTGAAGCAAACAAGCCAATGCTGAAGGATCCAGATAAGATCTATCCGGGTCAGGTATTAAGGATCCCTCCTTTAGGCAATAAAAGATAAATAAATGACAAAAGACTGTTTAGAAATTTTGAGGATGTTACACTGAGAGCAGTCGACGTTCTATAGCTTGTAGTTCCACAATGAAAAAAGTAGGTTCAATCAGCTAAAATGAAGATCCAAAACGGGTTTTTAAACAGTCTTTTACTTATTTCCTGTAAAAGTTCATTAGATCGATGAACTCCCAAACCTTACTATCCAATAGCGGTCTCACGTTCTTGGATTCTTTTATAGATTTTCTAATGAATGTAGATGAGATTTCCACAATGGGAGCATCTATCTTTCTGATCTTGGGATGATCCTTAAATTTAGATTTCACTTCGCCAGTAGCTATTCGGGGATACACGTAGATCTCATGATTTTCCAAAATAACATCACTGTTCTTCCACTTGTGAAAAGTTTTTAGATTGTCTTCGCCCATGATAAGACAAAAATCGTTGGTTGGAAATTTTTCCTGTAAATGAGCCAGCGTGTTTACCGTGTAGTTTGGTTGTGGCAAACCAAATTCAATATTGCTAGGCTTTAATTTTTCATAAGTTTCACAGGCCTTATAAACCATCTCAAGTCTGTGGTTATTATCCAGCAGCGTATTTTTTTTCTTTAGTGGATTATGCGGAGTTACTACCAGCCAAACCTCTTCGAGGTCTGAGTATTCAGCCATGTGGTTGGCTATTATCAGGTGACCGGTATGGATAGGGTTAAAAGTCCCGAAGAATAAGCCTACTTTTTTGTTCATTCTGCCGGTTTTTCAGCTCCAACATAATTAGAAACCAGGCTGTATGCTTCTTTTAAAGCTGTACCTAAGTGATTATTTTCAATGATGAAGTCGAATTGCGGAGCCGTTGCCAGTTCGATAGAGGCCTTTGCCACGCGCATGTTTATCTTATCGTCACTTTCGGTCTTCCGCTTTTTTAATCGGATCTTTAATTCTTCAATACTCGGCGGTTTTACAAATACTGCCAGTGTATTTTCAGGATAGATCTTTTTTATGTCCAGGCCTCCAACCACATCAATATCGAAGATCACATGTTTGCCTTCTTTCCAAATGCGCTCTACTTCACTTTTCAATGTTCCGTAGAAATTATCACGATAAACCTCTTCCCATTCCAGAAATTCGTCGTTCTTGATCTTCTGCTTAAAATCCTTTAACGACAGGAAATAATAATCTTTTCCATCTACTTCATTCCCCCTGGGTTCACGAGAAGTAGCAGAAATGGAAAAATCCAGCTTCAATTCGGGGTGCCTTAATAAGTGACGCACTATCGTGGTTTTCCCAGATCCTGAGGGAGCAGAAAATACGATAAGTTTCCCTTCGCTCATTTAGAGTACGTTTAGAATTTGTTCTTTAATCTTTTCCAGTTCATCCTTCATTTGTACCACCAGCTGCTGCATCGGTGCAAAATTGGATTTACTGCCTATAGTATTTATTTCGCGGCCTATTTCCTGAGAAATAAAAGCGAGTTTTCTTCCGTTGGAATCTTTGGTATCCAGGGTTTTCTGAAAATAATCAAGATGATTGTCCAGTCTGACCTTTTCCTCAGTGATATCGAATTTCTCTATATAATAAACGATCTCCTGTTCAAAGCGATTCTCATCTGCCGTTTCCTTTATCTCTTCGATACCTTTTCTAAGTCTTTCCCTAACTGCATCTACACGATCAGGATCCATTTTTATGACTTCTTCAAGAAGTTTTTTGATATTAGATATTCTTAGGCTAAGGTCTTTTTCAAGAGCTTCGCCTTCATCTGTCCTGAATCCGTTTATTTCGGTAAGAGCGTCTTTTACTGCTCCTTCAATAGCCTTGAATTCTTCTTCATCGATCTCGTCTCTTTCGGTTTTCATTGCATCTGGCATCTTTACGGCCATTTTCAGCAATTCCACTTCACTGGCATTAACGATATCCCTTAGCTGATCCATGTAATTTTTAACCACTTCGGTATTTACATTGGTAGAAGTTTGCTCCCCGGTATATTCAACATAGATGGAAAGATCAACTTTTCCGCGTCCCAGTGAATTAGAAATGATATTACGAAGGTCAAGCTCCTTTTCCCTGTACTGGGAAGGAATGCGCGCATTCAGATCAAAATTCTTACTGTTTAGAGACTTTAACTCTACAGTGATTTTCTTTTTGGGAATTTGAGTAATGCTTTTCCCGAAGCCTGTCATAGATTGAATCATGCCTGAATTTTAAAAGCTTGGGCAAAGATAATCAATTCTATAGCATCTCCAATCTATTAGGCTTTTGATAACACCCAATTATAAAAGGGATTCAATAAAGTCTAAGGCACGTTTTTCATGATAATAATTAGCCTCCCGGGTTACAAATCCAACATGACCTCCATATACCGGAACTTCAAAATGTAGGCTGTCAGAATTTTTGGCTATTTCTAAAGGATAACATTTTTCGGAAAGAAAGCTATCATTCTTAGCGTTTATGATCAGGGTTGGCTTTTTTATACCTTCAAGAAAATTTATGGCACTGGTTTGCGCATAATAATCTGCAGCATCCTTATATCCATGGGCTTTTGAGGTATATAGGTCGTCAATATCTCTAAGGGAGCTACAGGCTGATATATCTTTTTTCTGAAGTTGATCCGGGAACTTTTCAGCTCTTTCGTATAAATGCTGTTTCAGGTTAAGTTCAAATCTTTTTGAATAGACAAAATTCCTCATCCGGTTAATTGCGCCTAAAGAACCTGCAAGATCACATGGTACTGAAACCCCAACCGCACCTATAATTTCATCGGGAATACTTCGGTCTTCGCCAAGGTATTTCATTAGCATATTTCCTCCAAGACTAAACCCAACCAGGGCTATGTTCCTGTATTTTTTCATGGAAAGCACATGGGTCATTACCTCGGCAATATCTTCACTTGCTCCCGCATGATAACTTCGGTAAAGCCTGTTCAATTCCTCGCTGCATCCCCGGAAGTTCATTCCAACGGCATCCCAGTTCATTGAATTAAATGCCCGGGCCATTCCTTTCATATAAGGTCTGTCTGCTTTACCGGCCAGCCCATGGAACAAGATAACCAGGTTATCTGATTTTTTTTCACTGCTATAACTCCAGTCGAGATCTAAAAAATCACCATCGCTAATATCTATCCTTTCCCTTTTAAATGGAGGAATTTCCACCTTTCTGAGTGTGCCCGCATAAATCGTTGATGCATCAGCATTTCTGAAGATCCCTGGTGGAATATAATTTCCCTTGATAACCGGCATACCCTTTAAATTTTAAAATAAACTTAGGGAAAATAAGGTACCTACACACAGGTTTAATTGTTAGTTTTGAAAAAATTGAAGAATATGTATACTAAAAAGTTCGAAATAAGATGGAGTGATCTGGATGCTAACAGGCATCTGGCTAACTCGGCTTTTATAAATTTTATGAGTCATACCAGGATGGGTTTTTTAACCGAAAATGGTTTTGGCCAAAAGCAGTTATCTCACCATAATTTAGGTCCCATTGTCTTTTATGAACATATCTACTATTTCAAAGAGATCTTTGCCGGAGAACCAGTAACGGTAACTCTGGAGCTTAGCGGACTATCGAAAGATGGGATGTATTTCGAATTTATTCATAAGATCTACGATCACAACGGTAACAATTGTGCTACTTGTGAGATGATGGGGTCATGGATAGATCTTGAAGAAAGAAAGTTAACCAAATTACCTGATGAACTTTTCGAACAATTGGATCATACCCCAAAAACAAAGGATTTCAGGCTTTTGACGAAGGAAGATACCAGGAAATATGGTAAAAGACCGGTGAATATTTCTCCGGAGGAATTAGAAAAACTATAGTTGTTTATGACCGAAGGAATTAATGAAGTCTGGTATGCATGTTATGGATCTAATATCAGGGAAGAACGCTTTATGTGTTATATACAGGGAGGGACTCCTCCTGGTGCTTTAAAGAATTTCATTGGATGTAGAGATACCGCTAAACCTAAAAAAAGCAGCCAGATCACCATAGACCATGAGATGTATTTTGCAAAAGAATCTCCAACCTGGAACGGCGGCGGAATCTGTTTTCTAAATCCTGAAAAGGATACTTCAGCTAAAACCCTCGGAAGGACGTACCTTATAAATTCTGGTCAGTTCGTGGATCTGGTACGGCAGGAATTAAGATTTGAGGGAAGTATCTCCATAGATTTTGAGAAACTAAGACAGGATGGTTATTATAACTGTTTGAATGAAGGTAGGTATGGTTTGTTGCTATATTTAGGGGAAAAGGAAGGAGCCCCAGTGGTTACTTTTACCAGCGAGGACTATCTGAGTAATGAAATAAATAAACCTGATGATGCCTATTTATTTACTATCATAAAAGGCCTTCAGGAAATATATGATCTGGATCGTCCTGTATTAAAAGAATATTTTCTGAATAAGACCGGTATTGCAGGGAATATTTCGGGATCAGAACTTTCGGGTTTTATCCAGGAGGTAAGTTGATCTTCATTTTTTTATCTTTAAAGGGAATCAACATTTATATATTTTGAAAATCCCATTTTTACTAAACCTGTTGTTATTCTTTAGTTACATCTCAACAGCTCAGCAGCCTGAACTTATTTCTGAAATTCACGGACTTGCGCATTGTGAATCTGTAGCCTATGAAGCTCAGGAAAAAGTGCTCTATGTCTCTGTAATGGCAGATAAAATCGAAGGTGATGGCAAGATCTCTAAACTTTCCCTAGATGGAGTGATCCTGGATCCTGATTTTATTACCGGTCTTAACGATCCAAAAGGGATCGCGATAAATGGAAAAAAACTTTTTGTTTCCAACAATACGTCTTTATTGGAAATTGATCTTGAAAAAGGAGAGATCACTCAGGAGTATACTTCAGAAGAGGCAAGATCACTAAACGATGTTACTATAGACAAGGATGGAAATGTATTTGTTTCAGATATGGGGAGCAATTCCATTTTCAAGTTAGATGAGAAAGGGGAATTTAAAAAGTGGTTAAGTAGTGAAGAGTTGCAAACTCCAAATGGATTGCTGGCTGTAAATGACATTCTTTATGTGGCCGGCTGGGCCAGTCAGGCTTCTAAAGAAACAGGGAATAATGCTGGAGGTTTTATGGAGCTAGATGTCAATAATAAGCAGATCAAAACACTTACAAAGGACCTGGGTAACCTTGACGGAATTCAGGTGTTCGATGAAGATAGTTTTCTCGTTTCAGAATGGGGTTCAGGAACGATTTTCAGAATATTTAAAAATGGTGATGTAGAAAAGATCCTGGATACTGGAAAAAGTGTTGGGGATATTCTTTATCTCAAGGAAGAGAAACTGCTTTTTCTCCCTATGAATATTCAGAATAAATTAATGATCTATAGGTATTAATACTTGAATTTAAAAAGTAACGAATTAAAAATCAGTAAATTTAATTTGTTTGTAATCCCTTTCTACTGAACTTTTCAACCTGGATGCTCAAAATTTCAAGCTTATGATAAGTTCATATAAATATCTTCGGTTATTCGCATCTATCCTTTCAATTATATTCTTGCTGCAAAGTTGTAGTATTTATCAATCGGAAAATCTAAGTCTCGAGAAAGCTTCCAAATCCACTCGTGAAGTACGTATCACAACAAATGATGGTGAAAAGCTAAAATTTAAACGTATTGAAGAAGAGGATGGAGATTATTACGGGCTGGTTAGGTTAACTTCAAAGACCTCGAAGGTATTGCAGGAAGTGGGTTTGATTGGCCGCCAAGAAGGGAAACTCTATGCATTTGATCTTGAAAAGTTAGAGATCCTACAAATTCAGCAAAAAAATCAGAGTGCTTCTGTTTTTGGAACTATAGGAATTGTGGTGGGAGGAATATTAATCATAATTTCAATTATTGCTGCAATTTCAGTCAGCATTAACGGTATTTTCTAACCTGGATATGCTAATACTATGATTTTATTTTAGTCTTTTTTATACTAACCATGTAAACCCCTACGAATACAAGTAGTGCTGCCAGTCCTTTGATCCAGGTAAGCTTATCTGCTCCAACAGAAATTGCAAAAGTAATGGCGATCAAAGGTTGCAAATAAATAAAGGCGCTAATCGTTGAAGGTGAAAGCTGCTTCAGGGCATAAATATTCAGCAGGTAGGTTGAGAAAGTTGTACCTACTACCACAAAAGTCATTTTCCAGATCGCATCGAAAGGAAGGTTAAACCAATCCACATCTGTAAATTCGTTTAAAGTCACAGGTAGATTGATGAAAATAGCGATCAGGAATAGCCATTTCATTAGGGTAATTGGGTGGTATTTTTTTGTGAGGGGCTTCACCAGGATGAGGTATAGTCCGTAGGAAAATGCGTTAACGATAAAAAGAACATTTCCCAATGGTACATTCGGGGCATTAAAATTTTCTCCGGTACTAAAAAGCACTAGCACAAGGGCACCGGCCATCCCTATAATGATACCAATTGTTTTCAGTAAGGTTATGCGCTCTTTGATCAGGATAGAGGCAAGGATAAGGACCATGACCGGCGAGAGGGTTATGATCACTGAGCTGTTAATTGGGGTAGAAAGGCTTAATCCCTTAAAAAAGAATAGCATATTGATCACCATTCCAAAAACGGCACATCCCAGGATTCTTGGCCAGTCTGAAGTGGCGATCTTTTCTTTTGGAGCAAAAATACTGATACTCCAGAACAAGATCGAAGCACCCACGACCCTTAATAAGATCAATCCGAAAGGTTCGATGTATAAAGGCATTAATCCTTTAGCTATTGTATGGTTCACGCCATAAATAGCACTGGCCAGGAAGGCGGCCAGAATAGCCAGTAAGCGGCTGTTATCCATGAATAGATTCTTTTGCCACTGCTACAGTTTTTTTGGAATTTCCTATAAAGATCTCACCGTTATTGATAATAACAGGACGCTTTAAAAAGGTGTAATGTTCAAGGATAAGATTTTTATAATCTTCTTCTTTTAGATCCTTGTTTTTGAGATCTCTTTCTTTATAAAGCCTGGCTCTTTTACTGAAAAGGGACTCATAGGTTCCAGAAAGCTTATGCATTTCATCAAGCTGTTCCCTAGTAATACTATCAGATTTAATATCCTGAAGTTTGAATGAATCCGGAAGGTCCAATTCATTTAAAATTCTCTTACAGGTATCGCAGGTAGATAAATGATATACTTTTTTCATAAGCTTTTTGAAGTTTGAAAAAGGCTTTGAAACCTTATTTTTTATACTTTAAAAATTTTTCGATCTCCTCTTTAGGATAAGTAAATTCAAACGTGCCGTCAGAATATGGAGCGATCTCATAGGTGTTATAGTACAGGGTAACACTGTCTTCTGTAAAGCCAATATTCTTTGGTAATTGAAATTCATCATTTTTGAATAGCATTCCTGTACTATTGATATTTGCATCTAAGGGTATTTCCTTTTTCTCCCTGAAATCCTTTTCTATATATTCAGCAAAGCCAGTTTTAAAAAGATCATCTGTATTCAGTAATTCTCCGGTTTTTGCATCAAAGTTCAGGTAATCTATGCTTCTGTATCCGTGGGCGCCACCGGTAAACATATTGGTGTTGAACTTTAAAGAGACAATCTCTGAAGATTGGTAATTTACCTTTCCATTTATGGTTGCTTCCCAGGGTAATTCATATTCAGGAAACTCACTAATAGTTTCTTTATAATCCCTTATAAAATTAGCAGCCAGAGTTTCAGTATTTTTGACTATGGTATCCTCCTGGTAATCTATTGTTCTAACCAGAAGATTATGGATCTTTTCGTTAATAATAGCCGCACCATCACTACCTTTTTCAGCAATTGGAAAGGTTAAGCTAATAAAAGTACAGTTTCCCTCTTCCGGCAAACAATTGTCCATTTTCTTCTCTATGGTTTTAGATGAAAATGAGAGGCTCTTTTCTTCAGGAGAATTATCTTCCTTTTTCTCATCGGCACAGGAAATAAATAGTAAAATCGAAATACAGGTGGTCAAAAATCTTTTCACGAAAAATCAGGTGTTAAATAACGTGATAAAGGTAAAGGCAATTTTGCGATTGCCCAACAGGCGCAGTACATTTGTTTTTCGAATCTTTTGAAAGAAAAGATCGGCTATGCAGGCATTTCAATAACCTGTTTCTGGTAGAATTTATTACCGAAAATTCAGAAAGAAATCAATCCCAGATGAAATTCAATACTAAAACTATACATGGAGGGCAGGATAATGTAGATCCGGCTTATGGCTCTGTGATGCCTCCTATCTATCAAACAACAACTTTTTCACAAAGTACTCCCGGTGGACATAAGGGTTATGAATATTCCCGAAGTGGAAACCCCACCAGAACTGCCCTGGAAAAGTCTCTGGCCAGTCTCGAAAATGGTAATTTCGGGCTTGCTTTTGGTTCCGGTCTTGCTGCTATAGATGCAGTTTTGAAACTTTTTAAACCCGGTGATGAGATAATTTCGACGAGCGATCTTTATGGTGGTTCTTACAGGTTATTTACCCGAATTTTTGAAGGTTTAGGGATTAAATTTCATTTTGTAGGGATGCAGGATGCCTCCCGTATTGAGGAGCATATTAATGAAAATACCAAGCTGCTGTGGGTAGAAACCCCTACTAATCCAATGATGTCTATCATCGATATCGAAGAGGTTTCAAGAATGGCGAAAAAGCATGATCGGGCGGGGGAAGTGGCCCGGGATATCGAGAAGCTTT
>CBDTXN010000110.1:0-10210 GCA_965364455.1 uncultured Flavobacteriaceae bacterium | reverse complement strand
GAAGGCACTCTGTATATAGATCTTATCGATTCCGAAGGAAAGGAACTGGTTTGGCAGGGAATGGGAACTGCCGCCCTGGCCAGCGAGGTCAATAAAAAACAGGAACGTATCAATGAGATCGTTTCCAAGATCATGGAGAAATATCCTCCCGGAACCGAAAAGTAAATAATAATTCAAGCCCCTTTTAAAGGGGCTTTTTTATACCAGGTCGTTAAGTAAAATCCTTCCCTTTCTACTTCAAATTTTGTACTTTTAACGCAAACGTTTTAGTTAAAAAAAATCATGTTAGATAATATTCAATCAAATGAGATACTGGACAGGCTTCCTGCCCATCTCCAGCAATATATCAAGCCTCAAAATTACGAAGATTATAGCCCTATTAATCAGGCTGTTTGGCGCTATGTAATGAGGAAGAATGTTGATTATCTCAGTCAGGTTGCACATGATTCTTACCTGGAAGGTTTAAAGAAAACCGGAATATCAATAGACAGCATTCCTAACATGTACGGAATGAACCGTATTCTGGAAGAAATTGGCTGGGCCGCAGTTGCTGTGGACGGATTTATCCCTCCGGCTGCATTTATGGAATTCCAGGCTTATAATGTCCTTGTTATAGCTAGTGATATTAGACAACTGGAACATATCGAATATACTCCCGCACCGGATATTATCCATGAGGGGGCAGGGCACGCTCCCATTATTGCAAATCCGGAATATGCTGAATACCTAAGACGTTTTGGGGAAATTGGCTGTAAGGCGATTTCAAGCTCACATGATTATGAAGTATATGAAGCCATACGAGAGCTTTCAATTTTAAAAGAGGCTGAAGACACCCCGAAAGAAAAGATCGAAGCAGTTGAAAAAAGAGTGGATGATCTTCAGAATGCAGATGTTAAGCCAAGTGAAATGGCACAGATAAGAAATTTACACTGGTGGACTGTTGAGTACGGGCTTATTGGAACACCGGAAAACCCAAAAATATATGGAGCAGGGCTATTATCTTCCATTGGAGAAAGTAAATCCTGCATGACTGATGCGGTTAGAAAAATACCTTACACCATTGAAGCGGCAAAACAGGAATTTGACATTACAAAACCGCAACCACAATTATTTGTAACTCCAGATTTTGCACATTTAAGCCTTGTTCTAGAGGAGTTTGCTAATAAAATGGCTCTTCGCAAAGGAGGCTTAGAAGGAATTCAGAAACTGATCGATTCCAAAAACCTTGGCACCATCGAATTCAGTACCGGAATACAGGTTTCAGGTAACTTTTCAAATGTCATTGAACATGAAGGGAAGCCAATTTACATTCAAACAAAGGGAAAAACTGCTCTTTCCTCTCGGGAAAAAGAACTTGTAGGACATGGTATTTCAACTCATCCCGAAGGCTTTGGTTCGCCAATAGGAAAATTAAAAGGTATTAATCTGGCAATCGAAGATATGAGCCCAAGGGACCTTAGAGCTTATGCCATTTATGAAGGTGAAAAGACCAGCCTTCATTTTGAAGGTGGAGTAAAAGTTGAAGGAGAGATCATTACCGGAACCAGGAATCTACAGGGCAAGATCATTCTAATTAGTTTTAGAAACTGTACCGTTACTCATAATGATGAAGTTTTATTCCAACCGGAATGGGGCCGCTACGATATGGCTGTAGGAAAGGAGATCATTTCGGCTTTCGCCGGACCTGCAGACCACGAATCATTTGATCTTATAACCCACACCCCTTCAACGACTACCATTAAGAGTAAGAAAACTACAGAAAGAGAGGAGCTTGAATCTCTATACGAATCTGTAAGAAATATCAGAAATGCTGAGAACACTAAATTCTCCCTTAACGCCGCTTTTGACATTGTTAAGAAACACCATCCTAAAGACTGGTTGTTATCTATAGAGATCTACGAACTTGCGATAGAAAACGATCCGAAACTCGCTGGGGAAGTGAAATTAAGGCTTGAAGAAATTAAGAAAGAAAGACCGGAAGTTGCTCATCTTATAGAAGATGGAATAGCTATGACCGAAACAAATATGGTAACCCCTTAAACCTTTATGTTTTCCAGGCTTTCAGAATTAATTATAGGTTGGTTTTGGTATTCTAAAGTCCAGCCCATACTGCTGGTGAGGATATAAATTTTCTGTAGCTCGCTTACCAATCGATTTTTAGCATTGGACTTTAGAGTAGAATTTTCAATCTTTTCACGGAGGCCTTTTTCGATGCGATCCTTTATTTTATTATAATCTTCAGCTTCGAACTGGTTCAGGTAATCCTGGGTAACATCGTAATATTTGATATTGGGGTTTATATCGATCTCCTCTTCAGGAATATCTTTTATTATAACTCGCTTCCCATCTTCGTCTACTTCAATATCCAGTTTACTTAGGTCATAAGCTACGCTAACCTCTGCATTTACTACGATTAATGCCTTTTTCCTTGCTGAAAGCACATCAAAATAGAAGCTTTTGGAGTTCTTATAGGTAAAAACCTGGGAAAAAGTACCTTCTGTGACCACCAGCTTCCCGACATTTCTTATTTGCTCCTCTATAAGAGCTGTATTCTCCTTCAGATCCTCTTTATCTTCGTTCCATTGTTCCCAATACATAAATCCAAAGATCACCACAATGATCAACAATATGGAGATAAGAATATTCTTCATAAGCTAAAATTAGAAAAAGGAAATTAGGAAAAAATAAGAAGAGTGAGGTAATAATTGACGCCATGAAGCGTTAAAGAATTAGTTAAAAAACTAAAGGACGGCCCCACCCGTCCTTTAGTAAATTCTAAAATCTACCCCAACAAATTTTAGAAAACAAATCGTCTATAAATATTTGATTATTGGAGGATTAAACTCTAACAATCTGACAATATTTATTTCAAATATGCTTTGTAAAAATAAGAATAAATTAATATAAACAGTAAAATTAAGCTCTCCTTTATATTAAAAAATTAACAATCTCAATAATAGCGAGGGCTAAGAAAAGGTAATTTCAGGGTGTTTTTTCTGAATTTCCTCGATTTTCTCTTGTAATCTTGTAAGAAATTTCTTATGTAAATCTGAATTTTCTGCTCGTGGAGAGTGAGAAAGTGATCTCTGAATTTTATCAATTTCAGAGTTAAGTATTATAGAATTTCCTGATAACCAATTGTTTGAAAAAATATCCCAAATATAATTTATAGCAGTTTTATTTGGATGTAACATGTCTTCAGAATAAAATCTATAGTCCCTAAGTTCATCCATCAAAATTTCATAGGATGGAAAGTAAAATGATGATTTAGAAGAACCGATAAACTGATGTAAGGCAGAAATCAAATGAGCCTTACTATTTTGATTCTCAACAAACCCGTCCTTCAGATGCCTCACCGGTGAAATTGTCCAAATTATTCTGGCATTTTTATTCAGCTGAGCAACAGAATGATCTATAACTTCCAGATCGTTCAATATTTCAGCTATCGAAGAAAGCTCCTTAGTAAACTTTTTCTGTGGGATCTTATGACAGTTGGCAGCTATAGTATCTTTTCCATCATAAACATATCCCCAGGCTGTACCAAGGCTAATTACTATATGTGAGGCCGACTTAATGAACTCCCTGCTGTCTTTCAATGCAGAATTAAGATCTTTTAGGCATTCTTCCTGTCTATCCCTTCTCATATCTGAATGCGCCTCTAATGATTGCCAGCCATCATTAAACTCAAATACATCATCTTCCTGAAAATTCTCATTATTGGAAAGTCTCTGGAAAAATTTACGGATAGGCGAAGGATGAAAAATTATCCCTGTTGGATTCTGAAGATTTTTGAATTTGAACCAATCCAGCTTTGCTCCGATATTTTCTACGAAACAAGAGCCTATAAGAAATACCCCCGAGTTGTGTTCGATTTTCGGATTACCTTCAGATATTGGAACTTTGGTCCTGAAATCCATCTCCTTAAATTAAAAAATCCCAGTTAAAAAGACTGGGATTTTTCAGGTTATTTTATAAAACTTTCTCCTTTTTGTAGCGCCTCATTAAGGCCATCAGGTTTTTTACCTCCGGCAGTAGCGAAGAAAGGCTGACCTCCTCCTCCACCCTGGATATATTTACCCAGCTCACGGACTATCTGTCCGGCATTAAGGTTCTTTTTCTGCACCAGATCCTTAGAGATATAGCAGGAAAGCAGGGCTTTTCCATTTTGCTCAGTACCAAACAACAAAAATAGATCGTCCATCTCCTCCCCAAGTTGGAAAGAAAGATCCTTGATTCCAGCTGCATCCAGATCTACTTTTTTGGCCAGGTAATTTACTCCCTCAATAGTTTTTATTTCCTGTTTTAGATCTGACTTCAGGTTTTTTGCCTTATCCTTTAATAGGCTTTCCACCTGTCTCTTCAAAATAGCATTCTCTTCCTGAAGATTATTTATAGCTTTCACAGGATCATTCGCATTTTTCAATCCGCTCTTTATTTCTTCAAGAATATCTGTCTGTTTTTCAAAATATTTTATAGCTGCTTCTCCGGTGATCGCCTCGATCCTTCTAATGCCTGAAGCAACAGCAGATTCTCCAGTGATCTTAAAGTACCATATATCTGAGGTATTCTGAACATGAGTTCCTCCACAAAGCTCCATAGACTCACCAAAACGAATCGCTCTTACCGAATCACCGTACTTTTCTCCGAATAATGCAATCGCTCCCTGGTCTATAGCTTCCTGGTAGGAAATATCTCTTTGCTCATTAAGACTAATTTGTTCCCGAATGCGGGCATTCACGAATTCCTCAACTTTATCTAACTCCACGGCGGTTACTTTACTAAAATGTGAGAAATCAAATCTCAAATATCCGCTCTGCACCATCGATCCCTTTTGCTCTACATGGGTTCCGAGAATAGTTCTTAATGCCTGATGTAATAAATGTGTAGCTGTGTGATTGGAGGCAGTACTTGATCTTTCGGTTTTATTTACGATTGCCTCAAAACCGGCCTCAGTATTCTGCGGTAACTTTTTAGTAAAATGAACTATAAGGTTATTTTCCTTCCTGGTATCTACAACATCGATCACTTCCCCTTCAGAAGACATCAAAATACCTTTATCACCGACCTGGCCTCCACCTTCAGGGTAGAAAGGAGTCTTATTCAGAACCACCTGATACATCTCTCCCTTTTTCTTGGATTCAACCTTTCGATATTTGGCAATTTTCACATTAGCTTCCAATTGATCATAACCTATGAATGAATCTTCTTCCACTTCATTTTGTTCGATCCAGTCTCCGGCGCTAACCGCAGTCGCTTCACGTGAACGATCCTTCTGCTTCTTAAGCTCAGCTTCAAAGCCTTTTTCATCAAGCTCAAAACCATTCTCTCTTAGAATAAGCGCCGTTAGGTCTATTGGAAAACCAAAGGTATCATACAGTTCGAATGCTTTCTCTCCAGATATGGTCTTGCCCTTAGAATCTTTCATTAGATTCTCCAACAACACCAATCCCTGGTCGAGCGTTCTTAAGAAAGAAGCTTCTTCTTCCCTGATCACATTTTCAATTAAATTCTGCTGAGACTTTAGCTCAGGGAAAGTACTTCCCATTTGTTTCGTAAGTATTGAAACAAGGTTATAGATAAAAGGTTCCCTGGTATTAAGAAAAGTAAAACCATACCTGATAGCTCGTCTTAAGATCCTTCTAATTACATATCCTGCCCCGGTATTGCTTGGCAGCTGACCATCGGCAATAGAAAAAGCAACAGCTCTAACGTGATCTGCGATAACACGCATCGCCACATTAGAATCCTCTGTTTTATCATATTTTACCCCGGTTATTTTTTCAATTTCACTAATTAGCGGAGTAAAAACGTCGGTATCGTAATTTGATTTTTTGTCCTGAAGAACCATACAAAGACGTTCAAAGCCCATCCCTGTATCTATATGTTTAGCCGGAAGTTCTTCAAGTGCTCCGTTAGCTTTTCGGTTATACTGCATAAAAACCAGGTTCCAGATCTCCACTACCTGAGGATGATCCATATTTACAAGATCTCTACCCGGGGTTTTTGCCCTTTCTTCCTCAGACCTGATATCTATATGAATTTCAGAACATGGCCCACAAGGTCCCTGATCTCCCATTTCCCAGAAATTATCTTTCTTATTTCCGTAGATGATCCTTTCTTCAGGCACGATCTTTTTCCAAAGTTCCAAAGCCTCTGTATCCAGTCCCAGTTTATCTCTGTCCTCACTTCCTTCAAAAACCGAAACATAAAGTTTTTCAGGATCAATTTGATAAACTTCAGTCAATAGTTCCCAGGCCCAGTTAATGGCTTCTTCCTTAAAATAATCACCAAAACTCCAGTTTCCTAACATTTCGAACATGGTATGATGATAGGTATCATGCCCTACTTCCTCCAGATCATTATGTTTTCCGCTTACCCGAAGACATTTTTGAGTATCGGTTACCCGATTACTTTTAGGCACGGTATTACCAAGGAAAAACTCCTTGAACTGGTTCATTCCGGCATTGGTAAACATAAGCGTAGGATCGTCTTTAATAACCATTGGTGCAGACGGTACAATGCTGTGTGATTTCGATTTGAAATATTCGAGAAACTGTTTACGGATATCCTGTGACTTCATTCAGTTATTTTCTTGCAAAATTCATTAAATTATGAAGACGGCAAAACAATTCATATATTTGTTCGTTTACCGTATTATTTTATACAGTAAACAAGCCGTTTCTGGACGCAAAAATAGCATAAATTTAACTCATGTCGAAGGTTAAATATTATTACGATAGCGAGACCCTTTCCTACAAAAAGATCGAGCAGAAAAAAGGCCGGCGTTTAGGCATCGTCCTGCTTAGTATCACCGGTTCATTTCTGGCCGGTTTTATACTTCTTATAATTTATTTGAATATCCCGCAAATAGAAACACCAAAAGAAAAAGCTCTTAAGCGCGAATTACAAAATTTAAAGCTTCAATACGGCCTTCTTACTAAGAAGATGGACCAGATTGAAGATGTGATGGCTAATATTGAGGACAGGGACAATAACATTTACAGGCTTTACTTCGAGGCGAACCCAATTCCGGAAGAACAACGAACTGCCGGTTTTGGAGGTATTAACCGGTATCAAAAACTCGAAGGCTTTGACAATAGTAAATTGATCAAGGAAACAACAAAGAGAATGGATGTGCTTACCAAAAGGTTGGTAGTTCAGTCTAAATCACTTGATGAAATTGCCGAGCTGGCTAAGGAGAAAGGAGAACTACTTTCTGCCATTCCTGCTATTCAACCTGTGAACAATGAAGATCTTAGCAGGATCGCCTCGGGTTATGGATGGAGAACAGATCCTTTTACCAAAGCGAGAAAATTCCATTACGGAATGGACTTTACCGCTCCCAGGGGTACTCCTGTATATGCCACCGGTGATGGTAGGATAGCAAGAGCTGATAGCAGATCTACAGGGTACGGAAATCACATAAGGATAGACCATGGTTATGGCTATACCAGCTTATACGCGCACCTGTATAAATATAATGTAAGAAGAGGACAAAAAGTAAAGCGAGGTGACGTTATAGGCTTTGTAGGAAGTACAGGAAGATCTGAAGCACCTCACCTGCATTACGAGATATTTAAAGACGAAAAAAGAATAAATCCAATTAATTTCTATTACGGTAACCTTTCTCCGGAAGAGTTTGGAGAAGTACTGGAAAAAGCCCAACGTGAAAATCAATCGCTTGATTAATGCACATAGATCTTCCAGAAAAACGATACTACAGCATTGGCGAGGTAGCCGAAGCATTTAAAGTAAATACTTCCCTGATTCGATTTTGGGAAAAAGAGTTTGATGTAATCAAACCTAAGAAAAACGCTAAAGGCAACAGGAAATTTACTCCTGATGACATAAAGAATCTTGAACTGATATTTCATCTGGTCAAGGAAAGAGGTTTTACTCTCGAAGGAGCAAAAACTCATTTGAAAGAGGAGAAACAGAAAACTCTTAGTAATTTCGATATTATCAGAAAACTCGAGAGTGTAAAAGCAGAATTAATCAACCTTAAAAATCAGTTATAATATGAAAAAGTGGCTCATCCCATTGATAATTATCGTTATTGGTATCGTTGTGATCTGGAGATTCACGGCAGGATTCAATAACACCGCTGTAGCAAAAGAAGAGAACGCCAAATTAGCCTGGTCTAATGTGGAAAGCTCTTACCAAAGAAGAAATGATCTTATTGGCAACCTGGTAAAAACCGTAGAGGGTGCTGCAGATTTTGAACGAGGAACCCTGACCGAAGTTATTGAAGCTCGTGCAAAAGCAACATCGGTGACTGTTGATGCCGATAATTTAAGTGCTGCACAGATACAACAATATCAGGAAGCTCAGCAGGGAGTAACTTCAGCCTTATCACGATTGCTGGTAACCGTGGAACGATACCCTGATTTAAAAGCAAATCAAAATTTCCTTCAGCTACAATCGCAATTAGAAGGTACTGAAAACAGGATAAATGTAGCCAGAGATCGTTTTAACCAGGCAGTTACAGACTACAACACTTATATTCGTGTATTCCCGAATAACCTGTTTGCCGGCCTGTTCGGTTTTGAAAGAATGGAGCGATTCCAGGCAGATGCAGGAGCAGAAAACGCACCTGAAGTTGAATTCGATTTTTAGAATATGAGTAAAGAGAGTGAAGCTTTCCTTAGTAAAAGGGAAGAGGAGGAAGTTGTAGAAGCCATTAGACAGGCAGAAAGGACTACCAGCGGTGAGATTCGTGTGCATCTTGAACCCAGCACGGGCGAAGAAGATATTTTCGAAAGGGCCATGCATGTTTTTCATGCCCTTAAAATGGATAATACCAAAGATGAAAATGGGGTTTTAATCTATGTTGCAGTAGAAGATCATAATTTTGTGATCTATGGTGACAAAGGAATAAATGACGTTGTTGCCGATGATTTCTGGGAAAGCACCAAAGACCTTATAGTATCTCACTTTAAAAAAGGCCATTTTAAAGATGGTCTTGTAGAGGGAGTTCTTAAAGCAGGTGAACAATTACAGAAATATTTCCCCTGGGATGAAGACGACCCTAATCAATTATCTGATCAAATTTCTAAAGGCTAAGCTTATCAAACGATTTATACTTTTACTGATACTTCTAACGGGATTCACCGCTTTAGCCCAGCGTGATATTCCGCCAAGACCTTCTGAACAAACCAGCGTCTATGATGAAGCCGATATGCTTTCATCTTCAGATGAATCCAAATTGGAACAGAAGCTTATCAATTATGCCGATACGACCTCTACCCAAATTGTGGTTGTAACCATACAGACTCTTGAAGGTGAATATGAAGGTACTTATGCGGCCCACTGGGCCCATGAATGGGGTATTGGACAAAGTGATAAGGATAACGGACTATTGGTATTAGTAGCTCAGAAAGAACGGAAAATATGGATCACCACGGGTTACGGCCTGGAGGAGTACCTCACCGATGCCAAAACCAAGGAGATCATTGAACTTATTATTTTACCTGAATTCAGGAATGGCGATATCTACGCCGGATTAAATAAGGGAACCAACGCAATCTTTCAGGTTTTGAACGGCACCTTTGAGGGAGCTCGAGGAGGTGGCCAATCCAGCCAGGGCATACCTTTAAGAGCAATCATAATCTTCTTTATTTTTATGGTTATCCTTATCTCCATGTTTAACAAACGTGGTGGAGGAAGAAATGGCGGAAGACGATCTGGCAGAAGTGTACTTTGGGACGCAATCATACTAAGCTCTTTAGGCCGTGGAAGTTTTGGCGGAAGCGGAGGCTTTGGTGGCGGAAGTTCCGGAGGAGGCTTTGGCGGTGGTGGCTTTGGCGGAGGCTTCGGAGGCGGAGGCTTTGGTGGAGGCGGTGCCGGTGGAAGCTGGTAATTCCTGATCTACATCAAACGGTATCCTGAAAATGAATGAAGATTTCTTTACAGACGAGCAATTCAGCAATTTAGATTTTACTAAAGAACACCTGTCAAATGCAGACTACGAAGGCTGTACATTTCTAAATTGTAATTTTTCAGACTGTGACCTAAGCGGTTTCAGATTTACCGAATGTGAATTCGAGGGATGCGATCTAAGCAATGGAAAATTAAAGAAAACAGCAATCCAGGATTGCCATTTTTCAAACTGCAAGCTTATAGGCCTTAATTTTGACCACTGTGAAGGCTTTGGTTTTTCAATTTCAGCTGAAGAATCTGTCTTTGATCATTCCACATTTTACAATGTTAG
>CBDTXN010000109.1:0-10277 GCA_965364455.1 uncultured Flavobacteriaceae bacterium | reverse complement strand
AGAGCTTCTTAACGTTAAATTGCTTTAACTCCCCGAGAATCTTATCAAATAAGGTGAAAGGATTAGGTTTATGTGAAACTCCCTTTTCTTCCTCTTCTCTAAGATGTTTTTCTTCAAGTTCCTTATCTGGGACACCGCCAATTTTTCCAAATAGTGGTTTTGCCAGCCAGAACTGAAGTGTTCCTAATAACATGAAAATTCCTGCCAGACCAAAGCCCCAACTCCAACCGATCTTCTCTGCCAGATATCCACAAAGCATCATTCCGAAGAATGCGCCAGCATTTACCCCCATATAGAAAATCGTATAGGCACCATCCTTTTTATCAGATTTACCTTCATACATTTCAGAAATTATGGAAGTAATATTCGGTTTAAAAAATCCGGTACCTACAACCAGAAGGCCCAGACCAAAATAAAGTGAAGTTTCAGTTTCTAAAGCCATCGATGCATGACCGAGGGTCATGATAGCCGCTCCTATGATAACTGCCCAGCGATAACCTGTAATCTTATCTGCAATTAAACCTCCAAGAATTGGAGTTAAATATAACAGCCCCGCATATGTACCAAAAAGAGCCCCTGCATTCTCTGCAGACCAGCCCCAACCGGGATTATCAACTCCCACGATAGCCATCGTAAGAAAGTTGACCAGTAAAACCCTCATCCCGTAGAAGGAGAATCTTTCCCACATTTCAGTAAAGAACAGTACAAATAATCCCGCAGGATGTCCCAGAACCTTACTCTTAAATAAATTGTCCTGGTCCAGAGTTGTCGCTTGAGCACTCATGAGCTATAGTTTAATTTTGATGAACATCAGCTAACTCATACCCTTCCTGCTCTTCCATCTCTCTTTCGTTGTCTTCTACTCCATGAGTTAAACGTTTCAATGGTTTAAGCATTATCAATACTACAGTTGCAAAGGCCACTGTAAAAATTGTAATTCCTGAGAATATAGCAATATCACCAGCTTCAGACGCAAATTCACCAACAATACCTGCTACTTTGTTACCAAGTCCAGTTGCAGCAAAATAAACCCCCATCATTAAGGACGCATATCTCACTGGTGCCAATTTGGTAATAAATGATAAGGCTACCGGAGAGGAACAAAGCTCTCCAATAGTATGGAATAAATAAGCTAGAACTAACCAATACATTGCAGAAGATCCTCTTGCTTCAAATTGTAAGGCCGCAAAAACCATAAATATGAAACCTAGTCCCATAATGATCACACCGGTCGCCATCTTAAAGATTGAAGAAGCTTCTTTACTCTTCAATTTTCTTCTAGCCCAGAAGTTTGCCACAACAAGACCAAAAATGATTATAAACATCGCATTCAGCGATTGAAACCATGATGCAGGTACTTCATTACCAATCAACGGTAACGAGAATGGTAGACTTCTATTTGTATTATCAAGGGCATAAATATTCATTAGTCCTCCAGCCTGTTCAAAAGCACCCCAGAAAACAATTACAAGAATAAATGATAATAACATTACCACATATCTATCCTTCATCACCTTTGTAGTAAGATCTTTATAAACCATCATCATCATAGAGATCACAAGGGTTAAAAAGATAAATAGAAGACCGTAGCCGAATCCCATATAATAGAAACCAACCAGGGATGCCCCTAGAAGGATCATTGAGATCGTTAGTTGAAGCGGAGATTTAAACAAGTCCTGAAATAAGTTAGCCAGGGAAGCTCCTTCGTCTCTTTCAACTTTCGATAAAAGATTTCCAACATTAGCCAGGTGCTTCTGCCCCATGAGGTAAACGATAAGTCCAAGGGCCATTGCAATTCCGGCTAAACCGAAACCATAATGCCATCCAATATTTTCTCCTACATATCCTACGATCAAACTGGAAAGGAATGCTCCAAGGTTAATACCTATATAGAATATAGTGAATCCTTTATCACGTCTAATATCACCTTCTTTATATAGACCACCAACCATAGTTGAAATGTTAGGCTTCAAGAAACCTACACCAGCAATAATAAGAGCCAGACCGGTATAAAATGCCCACATCTGCTCAACGGCAAGGATTCCATGACCGGCCACCAGGACAATTCCTCCAATTAGAACGGCCCGCTTTTGCCCGAAGACCTTATCTGCGAGAATTCCACCCGGGATAGATGCTACATAAACCAACATCGTATACCATCCATAGAGTGCAAGAGCTTCAGCTTGAGTCCAGCCTAATCCTGCATTCCCTTCTGTAGTTGCACTTACAAGATATAATACTAAAATAGCGCGCATTCCATAATAGGAAAAACGCTCCCACATCTCAGTAAAAAATAAAATATAAAGCCCTACGGGATGCCCGAAAAGTTCTTTTTGTTTTACACGTTCGTCTCTAGTTGCCATTTATTTTAGGGTATTTAATTAAAGTTTTTCAAGTATAAAATCTGTCATCATGTTATAAAGGTGCAATCTTGTATTACCTCCATAAATCCCATGATTTCTATCTGGATAGATGGCCCATTCGAACTGCTTGTTCGCCTGTACCAATTCTTCAACCATTCTCATAGTATTCTGAACATGAACATTGTCATCTCCACCTCCATGAATTAGAAGATAATCTCCCTTAAGTTTTTCCACATGATTCAATGGAGAGTTCTCATCATAACCAGATGCGTTTTCCTGAGGAGTCCTCATATACCTTTCAGTATAAACTGTATCGTAAAATCTCCAGCTTGTTACCGGTGCTACTGCAATAGCCATAGAGAAGGTATCATTTCCTTTCAGGATCGCATTGGAAGACATAAATCCTCCGTAACTCCATCCCCAGATTCCAACTCTATCAGAATCTATATAATTTCTTTCACTAAGTTTTTTAGCTGCAGCAATCTGATCTTCCACCTCGTATTTTCCAAGTTCCTGGTAGGTCACCTTCTTGAATTCGGCTCCCTTGAATCCAGTACCTCTACCGTCAACGCAAACTATGATATATCCCTTATCGGCTAAAAGCTGATACCAATAATCATTTGTACTGAAATAAGAATTGGAAACAGATTGTGATCCCGGTCCGGAATATTGAAACATCAATAATGGATATTCTTTGTTCTCATCGAAATCTGAAGGTTTGATCATCCACATGTTCAGATCGTTCCCGTTGATATTAATTGTAGAAAGCTCCTTAGGAGAAAAATCATATCCTCCAACCTTCTCTAATAGCTTATTGTTATTTAGGATCTCGCGAACCTGCTCTCCGTCTTTTGCTTTATGAAGAGTATATAGACTCGGAGTATTTGTATTGGTAAAAGTGTTGATGAAATAAGTATAGTCTGCACTGAAATCGGCAGAATTCATCCCGTCACTTTCTGTAAGTCTTTTTTTGTTCTTTCCGTTTGGTTTGATAGAAAAAACATCACGGTTCACGCTTCCATTTTCGGTACTTTGAAAGAAGATCCTGTTTGTATCCTCGTCGTAACCATAATAATTAGTTACTTCCCAATCGCCTTTGGTCACCTGATCTAAAAGCTTTCCTTCTTCATTATAATGATAGATGTGATTGTAACCATCTTTTTCGCTGGTCCAGATAAAACTATTGTCTTCAAGGAAAGTCAGATTATCGGTTATATCAACATAAGCCTTATCAGTTTCATTAATAACAAGACTTGTCTTGTTATTTTCAGCATCTACAAAAAGTAGATCCAGATCATTTTGATGCCTGTTTAGAACCTGAACACTTAAGGTCATTGGCTCTGCAGACCATTTAATCCTTGGAATGTAAAACTCATTGTATTCTACAGAAGGTTCAGAATCACCCGAAGCCATGTCCTGCTGATCTTCCAGATCGATTTCTTGAGAAGAATCGGCATCAAGATCATAAATATGCAAACTCACTTTAGAATTCGCTTCTCCGGCTTTCGGGTATTTGAAAACGTGCTGTGATGGATAAAGATCTTTACCGAACATATCCATAGAAAATTCCGGCACCTCAGTTTCGTCAAATTTCAGAAAAGCAATTTTTTCACCAGTTGGATTCCATTCGAATGCTTTTACGAAGGAAAATTCTTCCTCATAAACCCAATCTGTGATCCCATTGATGATACTATTTATTTCACCATCTTCAGTTACCTGAGTTCTTTCCCCGGTCTTAAGATCAAGAACATAAATATTATTCTCAAATACATAAGCTAGTTTAGAGGCGTCTGGAGAAAATGAGGCTTCCTGGATCTTTTCCTCGCTTACTCTCATTAGATCTTTAGATTTCAGATCGTAAACATAAAAGATCTCCTTTGAAGACCTGCGATAGATCGGTTCCACTTCTGTAGACAGAAGGACTTTACCTTCATTTTCACTGAATTTGAACCCCTGAAAAGTGTTTATACCGTCAAGATCTGCGCTATTTACCAAAGTTCTGGTTTTCTCTCCGGTTTCGTAACTGTAAACATCGATTGTTGTGCTACCGGTTTCACGATCACGGTTTAAAACCACATATTCTTCTCCGTTATTTAAAGATTGTAGGGATTGAAGTCTCTCTTGTCTAAAGGTTCCGCTCCATATTTCTTCGAGACTGACTTCCTTTTTTTGTGCTGTTAACACAGAAGATGCTGCTAGAATAAAAGCAACAATAATTTTAGGGAATTTCATAAATATTACAAAAAATTTAATGCTGGCCAAGTTTACTAAAATTTAACCAAAAAATGACCATGCAGGTTTGTTAAATACTAACATTCTGTTAAGAAAAATTCAGCTTCACCTACTTCATCCCGACCTTTTTATAAGTCTCTAAAAAATATGCTTTGTATCTTTGAGCACCTGAAATACCTAAAAAATGACAAAGCCGATAAACGGATTTTCGAAACTTAACAAGTCTGAGAAAATAAAATGGCTGGCCGCAAATTATCTAAATGATGATCATACCGCCATCTCAATCCTGAAGCAGTATTGGAACGATGATAATGAATTACAAAAGCTTCATGATGAATTTATAGAAAATACAGTTTCAAACTTTTACCTACCACTAGGCCTCGCGCCAAACTTCCTTATAAATGGCAAATACCATGTTTTGCCAATGGCTATTGAAGAAAGTTCCGTAGTTGCAGCCGCGAGTAAAGCGGCAAAGTTCTGGAACGAAAGAGGAGGCTTTAAGGCTAGAGTGATCAATAATAAAAAGATCGGCCAGGTGCACTTCCTGTTTCAGGGGGGATTCTCCAAGCTCGACAAGTTCTTTACAAATATTGAGCCGAAACTAAGAGAGTCTGTAAAACCTATCACCAGGAACATGGAAAAAAGAGGTGGAGGTGTCCTGGATATTAACCTGGTAGACAAGACGGAGGATCTTGACAATTACTACCAGTTATTCGTGCATTTTGACACCAGGGATTCCATGGGTGCTAATTTCATTAATTCCTGCCTGGAAAAATTCGCGGAAGTCCTTCAGGAAGAAGCTCAAAAAAATTCAGAATTTTCTGAACAGGAAAAAGGAATCCAGGTTATCATGAGCATACTTTCTAATTATGTCCCTGAATGCACAGTAAGAGCAGAAGTTTCCTGCCCTGTTGATGAACTTTCAGAGGACAAGAACATGACCGGAGAGGAATTCGCAAAGAAATTCGTTCAGGCGGTTAAAATTGCTGAAGTTGAACCTTACCGGGCAGTGACTCATAATAAAGGCGTGATGAATGGCGTTGACGCAGTTGTTCTTGCAACCGGTAATGATTTTAGAGCAGTGGAAGCAGGTGTTCATGCCTATGCTTCCAGAACCGGTAAATATTCAAGCCTCACCCACGCTAAGATCGAAAACGGAATATTCACTTTCTGGATGGAAATCCCTTTGGCGCTGGGAACCGTTGGCGGGCTAACCAGTCTTCACCCTTTGGTAAAACTTGCACTTGATATTCTACAAAGGCCTTCAGCAAATGAATTAATGGAGATCACAGCTGTAGCCGGCCTGGCACAAAATTTCGCAGCCTTGAGGTCTCTCATTACAACAGGTATCCAACAAGGACATATGAAAATGCACCTGATGAACATCCTGAACCAAAACAAAGCAACTGACGAAGAAAAGGAAGAAATGATAGAGTTCTTTACTCATCATACGATCACTCACAGCAGTGTAATTGAGCAATTGGAAAAAATAAGGTCTTAATGCAGGAATTTAGAAGTAACGGAAAACTATTATTAACAGGAGAATACGCGGTACTGAACGGCGCAAAATCCCTGGCTGTCCCAACTTCAAAAGGCCAGACGATGGAAGTAGCACCCGGGAAAAAGAACTTAATTTCCTGGACAAGTATTGATGAAAGCGGAAAAACCTGGTTTCAAGCAGATTTCAGAATCGATAATGGAGAATTTAACGCTGCTACAGGTCATGAAGATCCTGAATCAACTGAAGTCGCAAAAAGACTTACGCAATTATTAAATTTTGCTTTTAAATTAAATCCTGAAGCTTTTTCAGATGAAGGTTATCATATTACCACCAGGTTAAGTTTTAACCGGAAATGGGGACTTGGAACCTCCTCTACCCTAATCCATAATTTGGCTCAATGGCTGGATATTGATCCCTACAAATTACTTGAGAACAGTTTCGGGGGAAGCGGCTACGATATTGCCGTTGCAGGTAGTGATTTTCCTATTACCTATCAAATAACAAAGAATGGAGCCTCAGCTTATACAGCAGATTTTGATCCTGCATTTAAAGACGGTATCTTTTTTGTTTATTTAAACAGGAAACAAAACAGCAGAGAGGCGATCGCTCATTATAGAAATCAGTCTAAAAATAACATTAAAGGGCTGGTTGAGAAGATCTCTGGGATCACAGAACAGATCATAAGGTCTGAGAATCTAATGGAATTCGAGATGCTTCTTAAAGCCCATGAAACTCTAATTTCGAAGGCAATCAATCTTCCCAGAATCAAAACTGAATTGTTTCCAGATTATCCTCGTCTTATTAAAAGCCTTGGTGGATGGGGAGGAGATTTTATCCTGGCAACCGGAGGAGAAGAGGAAAAGCAATATTTCAATGAAAAAGGTTATAACACCATTTTCGATTACTCAGAACTTATTAAATAAAAAAAGCTCACCAAATGGTGAGCTTTTTTTTATTCTATTCATTCAGAACTCTAGTAAAATCTAGATCTGTTGTCTTCAATATCAGCTTTCTTTTTCAAGGCTTCAAATACTCTTGAAGTAGCTCTGGCTCTACGAGCCGCGCTTTCCTGTTGAGCGAATCCTTTATAAGAATCCATTTCAGGAGCCTGGAATTTACTTACTAATTCGGCAACGTAAACACCTTTCTCTCCCGCGATAGGCTCGCTAAGCTTCCCTGTTTCCATAGAGAATACAGCTCCAACTACTTCAGGCTCTTCACCTGCCCCAGCTAAAGTAGGGTTACTTAAGTTTACTGCATCTGCAGTTTGTACACTCACACCCTGGTTGCTAGCGATCTCCTGAAGAGAGCTTCCTTTTAGCCTGCCCTTAATTACTTCAGCCTTTTTCTCTTTCTTAAGGATTGGAGTAACGGTTGAAGAAGCTTCCTCTACACTCATTAATCCTTTATCCTTTTTAGAAGTTAGTTGAGCAACGATATATCCGTCATTAGTATCGAATCTTCTTACACTACCAACTTTAGCTTCATCTCCAAAAGCCCATTGCACAACTCTACGCTGAGCTCCGGCTCCAGGAATATTTTCTTCAAGCGCTTTGATATCCTTAACGGTAAGAACCTCGTAATTTTCCTTTTTAGCTACATCTGAAAAATCACCTTCAGAAGCAGAAATTTCGAATTTGGTTACTTCATTAAAAAGATCATTCATGGTCTTTTCAGAAGCCTGGATCTCTCTGGCGATAGTCGCAACTTTAACTGCTCTGGCAGCTTCAGTTTGATCATCTATAGAGATCACGTGGTAACCAACTGGAGTTTCTACAACTCCAATATCACCAGTTGAATTATCGAACACATAGTTTTCGAAGGCCGGTATCATCATTCCCGGTGAAAAATATCCAAGGTCTCCACCTTGTTCCTTATTAGAAGTATCTGCAGAATATTCTGATGCAAGATCAGCGAACTTATCTTTATCGCTTCTAACAACTCCAGCAAGACTATCTGCAAGAGCTTCGGCTTCTGCTTTTGTTCTTCCAGAACCTGCTCCTAACTGAGTTCCTTCATAAGTGATAAGAATATGACTGGCTTTAACAGAGTCTGGGATAGTTTTAGTCTCAACTACCTTGCTCATTTTCCAGTATCCGTTCTCTTCGTAAGGACCATAAGTTTCACCTTCATTCAGGTTAAAAATAGCCTCAGCATTATTTCCTGAAAAATCATTTCTGAATTTGAACCTGTCTTCAAATGGCAGATCTGAGTTATTACTGATGAAATCAGCATAATCTTCAGTATTATCGAATCCTGGTAAAGTATCATTCGCTCCAATAGCAGCATTATATTCTACACGCTGACCTCTTAAAGAATTGATCGCTTCCTTGGCGTCTGACTTATCTTCTGAAGATGCACTTTCGTTAAAAATCACGTACTGAAGACTTCTTGAAGCATCAGTTTCAAAACGTGCTTTATGATCTTCGATATAAGATTTAATATCAGATTTAGTAACCTCTACCTCACTATCAGGAATAGATGAATAAGGAACCTGTACGAACTTCATGTTGATATTATCATTCTGAAGTCTGTATGCCTGCTCACCTTCAAGAAGAGTAGCTCCAACACCTGCGCTTACCATATTATAATAGGTATTCAACTTGGCAGTTTGCGCAAGGTTAGAAGTAAATTGCTGCCATTGCTCGTAAGCCTGAGGAGAAGTTTCCTTCAGATTAGCGACATACTCTCTAAGTCTGTTCTCATCGAACATACCAGCCTCATTGGTGAAATTTGGATTTCCAGCCATTTGAGTACGAACAAGATTTGTGATCTGTCCTTCGCCAGCTCTAATTCCAAGTTCTTCAACCTGACCTTCAAGAATAACCTCTCTTAGCTTCTGATCCCAGATACGGTTAACCGCTTGAGTAGTACTGATGTTTCTACCCATATTTCTTTCAAAAGCTTCCACTTCACGGGCGAATTCTTCTCTCGGGATCTCTTCACCGTTAACGGTAGCGATCACGTTTTGATCATTCTGAGAACTCATCCCTCCATTTCTAATAACATCAGCCAATACGAAAGAAAATAGGGCCAACGCGATAATGATAATCAAGAAAACAGACCTTTGTCTGATTTTATTTAATACTGCCATTTGAATGTATAATTTGTCAAAATATAGGGGGCGAAAATAAGGTTTTTAGGCTAATAATAAAATTTAAAATTAGCAAATTCTTAACTTTCAGAATTTAATCTTCAGGATTGATTTTCAGCTCTACCAATTCGATTTTGGTATTGGAAGTTTCCAGGATTTTTATTTCAAAATCTTCGATCTGAATTACCTCTTCCTGTTGGGGAATTTCTTCGGTATGGTTTACAATAAAACCACTTAAAGTCTCGTAGTTTTCGCCCACAGGAATATTCACTTTATAGATCTCATTAAGATAATCTACTTCCAACCTGGCCGAAAACTTAAAATGGTTATCACCGAGTTTCTCTTCGATCATCACTGCGGAATCGTGCTCATCTTCGATCTCTCCGAACAATTCCTCCACAATGTCCTCCACGGTCATCATACCGCTGGTCCCTCCATATTCATCTATAACCACGGCGATACTCTTTCTTTTTTTGATAAGAATATTCAGCACATCCTTGATCCACATAGTTTCGGGAACAAAGATTACCGGAAGTAAAATAGATTTTATGGACTTTGGCCTTTTAAATAATTCAAAGGAGTGCACGTAACCTATAATATCATCTATGGTCTCATTATAGACAAGAAGTTTTGAAAGTCCAGTCTCGGTAAAAGTTTCGATAAGATCATTCGGAGCCTGGTTTTGATCTACAGCAATGATCTCTGTTCTCGGGATCATTACTTCCCTGGCCTTGATATCTGAAAATGAAAGAGCGTTTTGAAAGATCTGTATCTCACTATCTACATCTTCATGTTCTTCCACCGTTTCCATTTGCTCACTTATGAAGTTCCCTAATTCAACTTTACTAAATGCAAGCTGCACTTCATCTCCGTCAGTTTTAAAGAAACGTTTCAGGATGATATCTGATATCCAGATAACAAAAGAAGAAATAAAACTGAATATGATATAGAAAATATAGGCAGGTACCGCAAAGAATACATGTATTGTGATCTATTTTAGTTGGCATTTCTTACCCCCGCTTAGAGAAATAATATTTAAAATTTCATTATCGATTCGTATTGTGAATCGGTGCAATATCCCATGACA
>CBDTXN010000108.1:0-10287 GCA_965364455.1 uncultured Flavobacteriaceae bacterium | reverse complement strand
GAACCAGGTGATAAGCGCGCGTTGAAGCCTTGCCCCTTTTCCTTTATAAACCGGGAATCCGGCACCGGTGATCTTGTTCCCAAGTTCAAAATCTATGATATCGTATTTCTTCGCCAGTTCCCAGTGCGGCATAGATCCTTCAGCCAGCACAGGAATATCACCTTCCTTATAAACTTCCTCGTTATCTTCCTCACTCTTCCCGGCAGGAACAGACTCATGAGGAATATTAGGAATGGTATAGAGCAGGTTCTGAAGGTCGGCAACCGTAGCGGTTAGTTTCTCTGAAAGCTCCTTGGATTCCTCCTTTAAACGGCTGGTTTTCTCCTTTAAGATATTTGCTTTTTCGTGCTCTCCATTTTTGAACAAAAGCCCGATCTCTTTAGACATTTTGTTGGAACTCGCAAGAATATCGTCAAGGCCCGCCTGGGTTGACCTTCTGGTCTCGTCCAGAGTTAAAACCTGTTCGAAAATATCTGAAGCATCAAAGTTCCTTTTTTTAAGGGCTTTGATATACTCTTCTTTATGCTCTGCAATCTTTGAAACCTGTAACATAAGGCCGTTTTATTTAATTTGCCGTTCTACTTTTTTCTAAGCTGCAAATGTAACAAAAGCAAGGTAGAAATTCATTGCTAATTCTATGCTATTCGGCAGGTATCGCTTCCTTTTCTAATTTCTTTTCCACCCTATCCAGATCAGCTTTATAAAATTCCCATTCGAAGTTTCCATCCTCCTTTACCATATTATAAGCCTTTTTATAATTAAGTTTTGCCTTTTCAAATTCACCAAGCTCTTCGTACGCCATTCCCAGTGTTGAATAGGCGTCGTAGGAACCTGGATGCTCTTCGACATTCAGTTTAAATGCCTTTACGGAATCCTCTTTAAATTCATCCACGCCCAGTAAGTTATAACCCAGATCTATAAGGGCATATTCATTGGTTACTTTAAACCCATATTTTTGTGATAGTTGTGCAAAATATTCAACAGCTTTATCAAGGGCTCCTTCTGGACCTCCCTGGGCTATGATCTCTTCTTTAGTTTCAGGTGCCTCATATTGGGTAGGCTCGAAAATATATTTCAGGCCATTGTAAATAGAAGGCAGACCTATAGAACCGTGCGACTCTTCGGGCATAGGTTCATATTTAAACCTAAGATCAGTTTCCGGATGGGCATTAATATAATTATTGAATTTTCCGCTTAACTTCAAGACATCACCCCTCATAGTTCCTTTGTTTTCATTAGCAAGAGTCATATAAAATGTAGCACTAAGATCTGATGGTTTATTAAATGCTTCCTCGAAATCCTGCGAAATCACCTTACTGGGATACCATAAACTGGGACTGATGGTAAGGTAGGCATCAAATAGACTAGGTTGCTCAAAGAAACAATAGGTATTAAATAGCCCGCCTAATGAATGCCCAACAATCACATCAAATGGAGCCGCCTGATAATTTTTATTAATATGTGGCTTAAGTTCCTTATCCAGAAAAGCCATAAAATTACCTGCTCCACCAATTATTCCAAGTCGATCGCGCTCCTGCTTACTGAGATCGGGGGAATCAGGGCTAAGATCACGATTACGACGGGTATTCCTAATCCCAACGATGATCATTTGGGGTATGCGCCTATTGCGAAAAAGATATTCAGCAGTTCCCACCGCATGCTTAAAATTATAATCGCTATCGAGGAGATAGAGAACCGGATAGGTCTTATCAGATTCTTCGTAGCCTTCTGGAAGGTAGATATCCAGTTTCCTGTTTTCATTCAGAATTTCTGAATGAAGATTAACAGATTGACCAATAACAATATCCTGTTGGCCGTATCCTGAAAAGCATAATAAAACAAGGGTGAAAAGTAGATTGAATTTCATCATTAGATATAGAATTTTCGCTAATCTATAGATTCAACCGTTATAAAAATAAGAATCGCCTATTTTTCTTCTGAAGGTAAAATCCAATCATGATGTTTAAAATGCTGCCACTCTTCCGCAGCTAAGTCTACCTTTGGATCTATCAAGGGTTTATAAGGACCTCCGTTAACACTTATCTTTCCTTCAGCATAGACCTCAACCTCTTTACCTTTACTCGCATATTCCTCCTCAATGCGTTGTGCAAACTGCCAGATAAGATCGGGCTTTGCTGTGATCGCCCGCATTTGCTTCCTGGAGAGGTAATCTTTTTTATCTATAAAAACCGTATCTGTAGTTCCTTTTTCCACCACCTTAAAAGCGACACGACCACTTTTACCACGTAACATCATACGCCAGCTTAACCTGTGTCCTTCTTCGGTCCAGAGCACATCATCTTTAAAGAACCAATGTCTTAAGGGCAAACATATTTGAATCACAAACCAGACAGACATGGCTCCGATCAAAAATTTTCGATATGAAGGAATGATAACTTCGCCTTTATCGTAGTATCTTTTCTTATTTCGCAGAAAGAACTTGTTGATCTTTTCCGAAGGAAAAAAGAAGATACAGAAGGCCAATGACATATATGGGAATATCCCGATATGGAAAATAAAGCTATTGAAAAGGTGAAAAAATATGGCTGCAATAAAGGCCGGTAACCGTGTCTTTTTCCAAAGAAGCAAAGGGATGATAAGCAAATCGAAAAGTATTCCGAAGTAAGCAATTGCATATCGTATCCAACCCTGCTGCAAGAATTCACCAACCAGCCAGTAATCACGTTTGGACTTCATTAAGAGAGCAGGAAAACTGCCATCAAGCCAATCTGGATATAATTTGGCCACAGAAGCATAGGTATAAACGATCCAGAGCTGAAGAACAATTACCACCCAAACCCACCTGGGCATAGAAATTCTGCTAATCGCGGGTTTTATTTTTGCATCCAAAGAAAACCATTTGTGAGCCGGCAGAAAACACATAATAAAACACAGAAGCATCAAAAGATAATAATGGTTATTATATGATGATTTCTGCATTAGGTAAACTCCAGACCACATGATTGTATACATGATTATAGACAACCTGTATTTAAACCCAAACATGACAAACACCCCGAAAATGCCCATTATCGCATAATACCAGATCATACCGTTGCCTGGAAGAGGCTGCAAAAACTCAAGACCAATAAAATTAAAAGTGAATTCAGGCTCCATCAGGGTTCTTCTTATCCAACCGGTAAAAATTGCCCCAAAAGCTTCGATAGCGATCAACAAACCAAAAAGCACTCGAAAAACTACAAGTGCAGAATTATCAACTTGTTTGAACAGCCACCTATTAAGCATAATTATCCTTTATATATTGTTGGGAGAAAGCACGATCCTGTTTCATGGCGGTTTTGAGATCCTCGATAGAGTTAAACTTCTTTTCGTCTCTTATTCTAACCAGCATTTCCACATCTAGCCTCTTCCCGTAAAGGTCCTTATCCAGTTTAAAAAAGTTTGCCTCAATGGTTTTTTCCTTTCCACCAACCGTAGGATTGGTTCCAATATTCATCATCCCATAGATCTTTTCACCATCTATATAGGTTCGAACCACATAAACTCCATTTTTTGGAATGAGCTTATAATCTTCTTCGATTTCAAGATTTGCGGTAGGAAAACCGAGGTCTTTACCAATCCCCCGGCCTTTTACTATGGTTCCGGAAAGTGAAAATGGTTTATCCAGGTATATATTAGCTCTTTCTACACGACCTTCTAATAAAGCATTCCTGATCTTGGTTGAACTCACGGCAACTTGCTCCACATCCTGCTGACTTATCTCTTCTACTTCAAAACCAAAATCCTGCCCGAATTGCTTCAGGTCATTAATGTCGGCAGTACGGTTACGGCCAAACCTGTGATCATAACCAATAATGATCTTTTTCGCCTTCAGTCTATTAACGAGTATATCCCGAACAAATTCCAGAGCGGTAAGTCGCGAAAACTGATGTGTAAATGGATGAATTACCAGGTGATCTATTCCCGTATCTTCCAGTAATTTTTTACGTTCGTCTATAGTGTTTATAAGCTGAATTCCGCTTTCCTTTTGCAGCACCATCCTTGGATGCGGAAAAAAAGTCAAAACCACAGAATCCAGGTTATTGGCGTGGGCAGAATTTACAAGACGCTCTATGATAGTTCTATGTCCTGCATGCACTCCATCAAATGTACCTATGGTTACTACCGTCTGACGTTCACTTATGAATGAGTTTGCTCCTTTATGCTCTTTCAAATTCTGCTATTTTCCGTTAAATGTATTCATTGTATTGGAAACTCCTGCGGTTCCGAAAGATTGTATCAATTTAGCCGATGTTTTTAAGCGTTCCTGCATTTTACTTTCTTCATCTTCGCCCCATTCCCCTAAAACGTAATTCACCTGGTTACCTTTTGAAAACTCATCACTAATCCCGAACCTAAAGCGATTGTATTTGGTGGTATTCAGTTGGGTCTGAATATCCTTCAGTCCATTATGACCTCCATCGCTGCCTTTGGTTTTCAATCTTAGTGTGCCAAAGGGAAGATTCAAGTCATCGGTAACTACCAGTAGATTTTCCAGAGAGATCTTTTCCTTCTGCATCCAGTAATTCACCGCTTTTCCGCTTAAATTCATGTAGGTGCTTGGTTTCAGCAAAATAAAAGTCCTTCCTTTAAATCTAAAGCTCGCTACATCCCCGAGTTTTTGAGTTTCAAAAGTCACTTCCTTTTCCCGGGCGAGTTCATCAAGGATCTTGAATCCTATATTATGCCTGGTATTTTCATATTTAGGGCCAATATTCCCAAGGCCAACGATCAAAAATTTCTTCATGGGATCTGTTTTCTCCGCAGTCTTTGTTTTTCCTAAAATCCTTCCGAAGAATGAAAGCATCCAATTTGGGTTTTTGTAAAGATAAAATTAATCAGATACTTTTAAATCAGAAAAAACAAAACCGACGTTTTAAAATATATTCAAATAAAAAAGCATTCTCTAATGAGAATGCTTTTCTAATATTATAAAAGACGGATACTAGTTATCTTCTCCTTCTTTAACTGCTGCAACATCATCAGTTTCAGTAGCTGGTACTTCATCTGCTGCTACTTCATCTTCATCATCTTCATCGTCCTCAAGTTCAACAAGGTTACGAGAAGTTCTTACCTGACAAATTACAGTATTATCTGGATGCTGGATCACATAGTCTTTACTATCTACACCAGTTACATAAAGCTTCTGACCAATTTTAAGTTTAGTCACATTAGCTATGATATAGTCTGGAAGATCTCCAGGTAAACCTCTTACTTTAAGACGACGAAGGTTGTATCTTAATACACCACCGTTCTTAACCCCTCTTGCCACACCTTCAGTGTGAATTGGGATTTCCATTGTAATTGGTTTGTCATCAAATATCTGGTAGAAATCCATATGCAGGATCGCATCAGTTAAAGGATGAAATTGAATATCCTGAAGGATCGCGTCGTAAGACTCTCCAGTTTTCAATTTTATTTTTACTGTGTGTACATCTGGAGTATACACTAAGTTCTGGAATGCAATTTCCTCTGCTGCAAAGTGTAGTGGATCACCTTCTACTCCGTACAATACGCAAGGAACCTGTCCAGCATTACGTAGAGCTTTAGTTGCCTTCTTGCCTACGCTTTCTCTTTTAGATCCGTCGATCGTAATTGATTTCATTTGTAATCTTAATTTAATTGAACAAATGTTGTCAAGTCCTTCGTGGACCGCCTTCATTTGCTTAAAAATTTGGCTGCAAAAGTAAGTCTTTTTATTATTCTATAAAACCCTGAAGCTGAAAAAGTTCTGATTAGAGACACAAATCATCTGTAAATATATAAAATATTGATTATCAGTTATTTGTTTTGTTTTTACCATTTTAATTTCAACCATAATTTCACATAGCCTTATAAATTAAAGCCATCAAATTTCAGTAAATTGAAAGGTTGAAAAGTGAAAAAAAATTCTAAACTTCTGAAATGGATAATAAAACAAATCATTCCACCTCTACAAAACGTATAGCTGCCATAGACCTAGGTACAAACTCATTCCATGCGGTTATCGTGGATATTTATCCTGACGGAAGCTTTAGAACGATCGATAAACTCAAGGAGATGGTGATCCTGGCAGAAAAAGGAATGGACAATCATCTAAGTGAGGACGCCATGCAACGCGGACTTGATGCCTTGAAAAGGATCAAGTTTCTCTGTGATTCCCAGCAGGTAGAGGAGATCCTGGCTTTTGCAACTTCAGCTATTCGTGAAGCAAAAAATGGCGGAGATTTCACCCAGCGAATGATCGATGAAGTGGGAATAAAGGCCCGTGCTATTCCCGGGAAAATGGAAGCGGAATTAATTGGTTACGCCATTAGGCATAGTATTTCCCTGGACGAAGAAATGGTGCTTATGGTCGATATTGGAGGTGGTAGTGTTGAGTTTATAATTGGTAACAACGAAGAATTTCTTTACCACGATAGCCTAAAACTGGGAGTAGCAAGGATGTCGGCGAAATTTGTTAAAAATGACCCGATTACCAAAAGTGAGATCAAAACTCTAAAAAAACATTATAAAAATACCTTGAAAGAGATCGGTGAGATCATGGAGAAATATAAGATCAAAACCATGATAGGCTCCTCCGGCACCATGGAGAATATTGGAGCAATAGTCGCAGATCGTACTTCCCTCACGGCGAACATGACTCTAAATGAACTGGTTTTTGAAGCTTCCGATTTCAAAGAACTTTATAAGGATTTTATCAAACTGGACCGGGAGGAACGAAAGAAAATAAGCGAACTTGATGAAAAGCGTATAGATATCATTAACTCTGGAATGGTGCTGGTAAAATACCTCATTAAAAAATTCGGTATCGAACAGATCAAAATTTCGGAAGCAGCTTTGCGGGATGGGATGATCCTGAATTTCCTAAAAAAAGAAAGGCCACAACTAGATCTGGTTGCCAATTTTCCAGATCCCAGAAAGCGAAGCATATTTGAACTGTTGCGTAAATGCAACTGGCCAGAAAAGCATTCCAGGCATGTCTCAGAAATGGCTCTTCAGCTTTTTGATACATTCAGAGATGAGCTAAAACTAGAAGAATCTGACCGTGAATTACTAGAGTATGCGACTTTTATGCATGATATTGGTTATTATATCTCCTATAGAAAACATCATAAACATGCACTGTATATCATAAGGCACTCAGACCTGCGCGGATTCACAGAAGATGAAATAAATATAATGGCCAATGTAGCCCGTTACCATAGAAGATCCACCCCTAAAAAGCGACATAAATACTATAAAAAAATGTCTAAACCCCTTCGGAAAAAAGTAAAAAAGCTTTCGGGATTACTTAGGGTTGCCGACGGGTTAGACCGAAGTCATTATCAAAATGTACAGGAAATCGAGATAGATAATCAAAAAGAAAAGGTAATACTTCATATCTCAACCATGGGAGACCCGGAACTTGAAATATGGGGAGCGGAAAGAAAGTCGAAATTATTTGAAAAAGTGACCGGTAAAAAACTGGAAATATACGCTGTGAACATGAATGAACGGGAGCGCACCCAGTCCTCTACCGGCAATATAAAAAAGGTGGAATCAGCCTGAAGTTACATTATGAATTTAGAGCTGATCGATTCGTTATCCTGAACGCTTTTCATAACATCAGCAAATAGTTCAGCACAGCTTACTACTTTGATCTTTTTGCTTTCCTGTCTTAACGGAATAGAATCTGTCACGATCAATTCCTGAAGCTTGGAATTTTCTATACGGTCGTAAGCTTCTCCAGAAAGAACCGGATGAGTACAGATAGCACGCACGCTAATTGCTCCACGTTCCATCATAACATCTGCAGCCTTGGTAAGGGTACCAGCAGTATCTACCATGTCATCTACCAATACAACGTTCTTTCCTGTAACATCTCCTATCAATTCCATATGAGAGATCACATTGGCTTTAGCTCTTTGCTTGTAGCATATTACTACATCACTTTCTAATGCTTTTGAATATGCATAAGCTCTTTTTGATCCTCCCATATCTGGTGAGGCAATGGTAAGGTTATCAAGTCCAAGCTTTTTCAGATAAGGAAGAAAAACAGTGCTGGCATATAAGTGATCTACAGGTTTTTCAAAGAATCCCTGGATCTGGTCTGCGTGCAGGTCCATGGTAATGATCCTTGTTGCTCCTGCAGTCTCCAGAATACTTGCGATCATTTTTGCCGCAATTGGCACTCTGGGTTTATCTTTACGATCCTGCCTGGCCCATCCAAAGTATGGCATAACCGCAGTAATATGTCTTGCAGAGGCTCTTTTGGCTGCATCAAGCATTAGCAGCATTTCCATCAAGTGGTCGCTACCAGGATGTGTAGATCCTATGATAAAAACGCGGGATCCACGAACCGATTCTTCAAAAGATGGTTGAAATTCACCATCACTATAGGTTGAGGTGATCACATTTCCGAGTTTAGAACCGTAGTGTTTAGCGATCTTCTCGGCAAGTTCGCGGCTTTGAGTACAATTAAAGATCTTAGCTTCTGTAGCAGGCATGTTGTGTGTTGTTTCTGTTGTGTTTGAGTATTGTTGCCCGCAAATTTAAAAATTAATTCGTGCTATAACAGAATTAAACCCGGCTTGTGTTACATAAAATGGAAAAAATAAGTAATAACCCCTAGATAAATAATTTTTGCATACTACACCGTTGCACAAATTAGTGATCCTTTGCATCCATATGCAATTAAATTCTGGCTTAGTCATAAGGACTTTCAAGCCGTTCAATAAATAATTTCAATTTTATAACTATTTAATATTAAGTATTTTACCTTATATTAGATAGGTAATAATTGAACTATTATCTTTTAACGTCTAATCTTAAACCAAAAAATTATGAAAAGTTTTATGAAAATGATAGCAATTGTCTTTGCTGCATCAATCATGTTTACTTCCTGTTACTCATATACCAGTGTAGTAGGAAGCGGGTCTCAGGGAACTGAACAAAAAACCCAGTGGAATCATTATATTATCTATGGCCTGATTCCAATTGGAGTATCCGATTCAAAACAAATGGCTGAGGGAGATACTGATTACACAGTTCATACGAGACATTCTATCTTAAATGGGCTTCTTGCAGCTATTACGTTTGGAATATACACTCCAACAACAACAACTGTCACTAAGTAATAACTAAAATAATCAAGGAAGGTGTTTTTACGAACACCTTCTTTTTTTACCTTTAAAGTATGAAGAAAGTCTTTTTTTATCTTTGCCTGATCATTTCAGCGGTATTCTTAATACATGCTTTAAAAATTATAATATTGGATCTGCCCAGATTAACTCCGTATGGATTTGGCTATCTGGGAGGAAAAATAATCCTATTTATCGTATTTCTTGGGGTTTCCATTTTGATCAGAAGAAGTATAAAAAAGTCGAAAGATCAGTCTAAACATCAAATGGAATAGAATACCCAGCTATCACATAGCAGATTCTTTTAGATACTTTAATTTTTTTCGTTTTCAAAATGTTGAAATTCAGAAAGAAAATTACTTAATTATAAAATTCCACAAATCTTACTCAGGAACTCTACTTCAGCTGGTAAACTAAGAAAATAGTTAGCCAGGAGAATTATTATAAACCGAACTAAATCCTGAGAATAGTGATACCAACCGAGAACATTTACAGTCCTAACCTTAAATTTCTATTTGCATTTTTATTGTTATTTAGCTTTTATTCAACGGCACAATCTTATAAAGATCTTCAAAAAATAGATGGAACTCAAACGAATACATATTATAGTGAAAATGCTAAGGAGCGGGCTGCTAATATCACCTTCAGGTACGATAATGTAATAGCTTTCTATAAACCGATACTCAACTTTACACCCTCAGTTACTTTACTGGTCCTATCACCTGAAGATTGGAATAAATACACCGATTTTCCTGTTTATGGAATGCCACATTATATTGACGATACAACACTTGTAGTTGCTTCAGAAGACAATGACTTCTGGAAAAGTTTTATTCCTCCACTAGACAATTTACCTCAAAATCTAGCGGAAGAAATTTCAAAGGTCTATGCAAATCCTGATGGTACTCTAACTATGAAAAAGTTTTTTGATCTACTGGCCATCCATGAATTAGGCCACGCATATCATTTTCAAGGTAAATTAAACACTCAGCGAAGATGGATGGAAGAATTATTTCCTAATCTTTTTCTACATACTTATATAGCAGAAAAAGAACCGGAAATGCTTCCTGCTCTTAGTATATTCCCAGATATGGTGGTTTTAACAATGAATATTGAAAACCTCAATTTTTCAAGCCTGGCAGATCTGGAAGAGAACTATGATAAGATCTCTATAAAATACCCGAAG
>CBDTXN010000107.1:0-10398 GCA_965364455.1 uncultured Flavobacteriaceae bacterium | reverse complement strand
AATAAGAATGCTCCAACTTAAATCTCCATCTGTCTCCACGATCTGATCTACAAAAAATATGACCAGGAAAACAATAATGGTTTGTCATAATAGCATTTTCAATTCCATAAAATTTTTGATTCGAAGCCAACTTGGTGCATTAATTTCATCCTCATCATCTTCTAGTCTTCCCAGGAATATCTTTACCAATCCCAGTAAAAATATTAGAAATAAAGTCCACTAGAAAAAGATCTATGGATTCCAGGATCTCAACTCCAGCAGGTTTTTCACTTTCATGACCAAAAAATACAATTCCATAAGCGTGTATAAAACGTTTAGCCGCCAGGAACATGAGTACAAGGGAATTCAGAAAAGTAAATACTACGATGACAATTACCAGATACCGAAGCTTTAGAAAATGATGCAGTATTGATTTTAAATTTCAGTTAACTGATAATGAGTTCACTAAAAGAATCCGTACTTACCTTTAATTATAACATCTGCTCTTTCGATATCTTTCTCGGCTATCATTATGGTGATCATTGATCTGGATAGCTTCGACGGATATATAAGAGAGACTCAGAAGGTTCCCTACGATATGCATGACAGAATAAAGTAGCTTAAAAATGAATTTTTGATATTATTCGGGTCCGAGTTTACCTTTTACGCTTTCTAATAATAGGTCAGGTTTATATACTTCTCCAGATTTTATTACCATTTTTATATTCCTGGTGTTCCTGATATTCTCAAGGGGATTTCCTTCTATGATCACCGCATCGCCCCATTTTCCTTGTTTAAGACTTCCGGCATTATTGGCGATTTTAATTGCCCTTGCGTTTTGCAAAGTTGCAAAGAAGAGAACTTCCTTTTCAGGTATACCTGCTTCCACCATCGCATCTAACTCTCGGTGTATAAAAAATCCGCCGAGGCCATATCCCAGGAAGTTTTCGAAAAGAAGCGGTCTGTCCGTTCCAACCGTAATTAAACCACCTGCCTCATAAAAACGTTTTAAAATTCCGGCTTTTACTGGGTATATTTTTGTGCTCATTTTATTGAAATAGGAAGTATCTACCTTCCCTATCACAGATCTGGATTCAGGAGTTAAAAACTGCTGTTCATTAGCCCAGTTTTCAAAAACAGGACCGTCTGCAAACCCAATGGCACCAAAGGTGGCCAGCGTAGCATCAAAATAAACCTCATTTTTTATAAAATGCTGAATGATCTCTTCAAGACCTGGATCTTTAGGGTCGAGATGTTGCAAACTGAAATACGCATGAGCGGTATCTGCCACTAATTTCCCTCCTAAAAAATGTTCGATCCTGTCTATCCCCAAATCTATTGCCTCCTGAGGATTAACTGAGTTACCGGTTCCGGAATTTAGATGTCCGGTGACAGTGAGATCATGATGGTGCGCTCTTTCTATGAGTACGCTAAGGTGTTCCGCAGTTATATTTTTTGCCTTAAATCCTTTGACTCCGCTATTTGCCCACTGATCCACACGGTTTCGGATATCTTCTGCGGTAAATTCAGGATTCCAGTCGGGCGCAGCTGATCCAAAATAAGGGCCACTGTTAAGGATTCTGGCTCCAGTTCTATTATTATTTTCTATGGCAAGAGAAAGATCACGCATCTTTTCCGGTTCTATTTCACCTGCAGGAAAAGTTGTCGTAATTCCATTAGCAAGAAATAGCTTAGGCATGGCTATAGTATCATCCCAAACTTTCCCCTTGTAACCGATTCGATAATGCGCATGAAGATCTATAAAACCTGGTAGGATATAATCTTGAGAAGATAATCTAATATGTTCATATTGCACTTTAGAATCGTAGGTTTCAAAAACACCGTTCCGAATAAAAAGAGTGTCGTTAGGTTCCATTATCTTTTCTTCGGAATTGAACCGCCAGCCACCGGTAATTAAAAGATCCTGCCCCCGGAAGTTGTCAGAAAGCATGAATAAGAAAAAGAAAACCAGGAATGATAGGTTCGTAGATTTAGACATGATATACAAATGATTTTCATAAAGATATGACTATCAAAAACAACTCAGATATTCTATCGTTTAAGAATTTTGAAAAAGGCTGTTAGTAATCTTAAATAAAAAAAGGGAAACTGTTTTCACAATTCCCCTTCCTTGGATTTTTATATTTTGATCTACTTCTTATCAACTAATTCCCTGGTAAGCCATCCTCGCTTACTTGCCGTAGCAATGGCGTAAGGGGTAATCCAGAACAAAGCAAAAGTGTACAGGATACTATAGGAATATGCCCATAGAGATTCTGATAACTTATACCTTTTAGCATAAAATAATACCGGGAAGCTGGACCAGATAAGGATACTCAATAATGTAGAACTAATGAACAATATCGGATTGGTGATCACGAAAAATAACATTAGCAATACAAACGGATAACTCATCACCAGTTTTAATATCTGGTTGAAGAATAATATCCTTGTTCCCGTTTTAGATCCTTCTCTAAAGTTTGTAAATACGTAGGTAGACATAGCAAGATTCTCTCTTACATTACTTCTACCCCATCTTATAAACATTTTGTAAAGCCCGGTGTATTTCTCCGGAACATTGGTATAAGCGTAGGCATTTCTTTGGAAAAGCACATGATAACCCTGTTTCAGGATCATATTAGTCATTGCTCTGTCTTCACCAATATCTGATGGTTGTCCCATAAAAGTCTGGTTGATCCATTCTGGCAAAACCTTGAAAACTGCCTCACTCCTATAAGCGGCCAAGGCTCCAGGCGTACATAGAACCGACTCAAGACTGCTTTCTGCCGAACGAACGAATTCAAAGCTCAGTACAAAACTTACATCCAGCATTTTAGGAAGTAAAGCTTTTTTCTCGTTGTTAAGTACGCGAATGTTCCCAGCAACAGCACCACAATTCTCATTAACAACAAATGGACTTACCAGGTTACGCAGAGTATCTTTAGCTACTATAGAGTCACTGTCTACAGTAACAAATATTTCACCTTTCCCTAACTGAAATCCACGGTACAAAGCATGACGTTTTCCTTTATTTTCAGGCTGCTGGTATATTGAAAGTTTATCCCCAAGAACCTTTTTAGCTTCTTTCATCCAGTACCAGGTATCATCCTTACTTCCATCATCAATCGCGAGTAATTGCAATTTATCTGCCGGGTAATCTCCTTCAGAAAGACTCATCAAGGTTGCCCAAACCTGTTTGCCTTCATTATAAGCAGGTACGATCACCGTACAGGTAGGCAATTCCTCATCTTTAACTCCCTCTACAGGTTTATACTTAAAATAAAGAAATAGGTTGTAAAGAAAGAAACATGCTTTAAAAATGAATAGTCCGGTTGCGATTAAAAAAAACGTAAATCCCCAGGTAGAGTCCATTCTACCCAGGTTATATTCTGTAAACTCATTTTGCAAGGCATAGACCAGATAGGCAGAGCCCAACAATAATATAAAGCTGGCAGCCCTTACCAGAACACCGGTTCTACTTTTGGCTTTAGAAGGCATTATATTATCCTGAGAAAATACGGGTTTGTTTGCACCTTCTTTTCCAGGATTATCAGAATTCTTATGAGTGAAATTTCCAGATTTCTTATTATCTATTTTCATTATTCTTGTACTTATTAATTGATCCTCAAATCGCTCTTTTGAAGCGACTCAGAGGCACCTTTCAATTCACGTGCCAATTTGCAAAACCGCTGATATCAGCTTACTACATGGGTGTTTATATTGGGACATGCGGAGTAATACCACAGTTATTTATGCAATTACCCAGTTTTGAGAAAATTTAGGTTCGGCTTTAATATAGGAGCTTAAAAAAAGCACCCCCAATTCATAAGGTAGCACTCCATCCTTTTTGATTCTAAAAACTGATGCTGAAATAGCTCTTTAAGCCATTTCTTCCTCTTCTACCAGTTCATTATCTGTATCTTCAGGTTCAGTTACTTTTGAAGATTCATCTACCGGTTCCTCATCTCCACTGAAATACGGAAAAACATCCAGGATATTTGATTCAGATATAGCCGGGATCGTATATTCTCCCATAGTATTTTGCATTGCCTGGTTTGTATTTTCAAAGGCTTCCTTCACATCATTAGCCTGGATAAGCATATACATATTAGATTTCTTTTCCTTACCGCTTTTATCATCATAGGCTATAAGGGAAATCTTCACTTTGAACCAGCGATCTGAATTTTCAAAGGGATGGATCTCAGCAAGATTTGCGACCTTGATATTCATGATCATAAACTCCTCACTCGTATAGGCAGCCATTTCCTCACTAATTCTTGCCTCGGCTTCAGTATAAGAAACTGCATCCAGTAAATAGGTTTCTGTGGTTTGCTTTTGTTCACCACTTTCATGTGTTTTTCTGTACTTAACTTTGCATTCGTACCAGGTTACGCTCATATCATTGATTTTTTAGGAGCGCAAATATAGATTAGCCGGACAGACCTTAATACCAAAATCTTCAATAGATATTCACAATTTCAGAATGCTGGCTGATTCAAAAAAATAAAACTCTATACCTTTGAAATACAGCTTATTAATAATTTGTAATTAATTAAATTTGAGATAGTTATAATTATCAATCTTTAAATTCATTATTATGAAATATGTGAAATTTCTTATCATGCTTATAATGTTTTCCGGCTATGCCCAGGGAGATGGCTGGAAAAAGCTCGCGGAAAAAAGTGTTGCCTTCAAAAGTGAAACAGATAAAGTAAATCTAACCGGCAATGAACGCAACGTAGACAAAATTAAGATCAAGTGTGTCCAGGGTACGGTTCAGCTTAAAGAAATTAATATTGTGATGGAAGGTGGTGAGGAAAAAAAATATGACGCGAAAGGTATTGGGGTCATGACCAAAGGCATGTCATCCATGGGCTATGCTGTCCCAGATAAAGATGACAAAGTGAAACGAATAGAACTAAAATATGACTCCAAAGGTTCTATTGCCCTAAACAAAAGAGCGAAAGTTGAAATATGGGGTAAAAAAGATAAAGATGATTAGCACGATTATTGAATTAATATCCAAAACCATAAAATTATGATGAAAAGAATTTGCATGATCGCTATGATCTGTACCGGTACTATTTTTATATCCTGTAATGACCAAAAGAAATCCAACAATAAAAACCCTGAAGTGGCTAAAACTGAACAAAAAGCAAACCTAATTGATGGTAACTGGGAATTGGATTATATGCAGCCACAGGCAAAACCTCTGGATTCTTTATTTCCTGAGTCTAATCCTACTATGATGATCAACTCTGAAAAATCACAAATTTCGGGAATGGCCGGTTGCAATAATTTTAGTGGAGGTGTCACTATAAAAGATAATGAATTCAAATTATCAGAAAATCTGGCTCTTACCCGAAAAATGTGTCCGGATATGACCGGAGAAGATACTTTTCTAAAGAACCTGGAAAAAGTTAATACCTATTCTGTTACAAATAGAGGAAATACTTTAAACCTGATCATGGGGGATATCGCGATCATGCGTTTTAATCGCAAGTAAATACTAAAATATTCAGACAACATTCTAGAAAAAATAAAGAAGCACTATCTAATCGTAGTGCTTCTTTATTTATGCTCTTATTGTTTTTTAGGAGGCAGTGCAAAGGCCTCGGCATTATGTTCAAAGTGTTTACGGTGAGAGCCATCGCAAAATGGTTTGTTCTGGGACAGGCCGCAACGACAAAGTGATACCAGATCTCTTCCTCCCAGGTCATATTCATTTCCATCTTTATCCACGATCACGAAATCGCCCTGTACTTTTAATGATCCGTTACTAAGTACGGTAAGTTTTGTTTTAGACATATATTATTGGTTATGAGTTAATAAATTATTTTTTAATTATTATGAGAAGACTAAAAACAGCTAAAATTCCCGAATTCCCTTTCTAATCAAAGGTTCGATAAAAGTAATCTTTATTTATCTCTGCACGCTAAGCCATTAAATTTTAATAAAAATCAATAAAAAACTTTAAACTATAAGGTTTTCGTAATAATTTACACATATTGCTTTGCGACAGTCATTAAAAACTATCATTATGAATGCTAATAGATCGAAAACATATTTTCAACTCGACCCTGAAGAACTAATAGATATTACTCTTAAAAAGAATGAAGGTGCGTTAACCGACTCAGGTAGCCTTGCTGTGAAAACTGGCAAATTTACAGGTCGTTCGCCTCAAGACCGCTTTATTGTTAAGGATGAATTAACCGAAGAGCAAGTCGCCTGGGGAGATATTAATAAACCTTTTAGTACTGAAAATTACGAGCAGCTTAAGAAGGAAGTACTTCAATACCTGGATGACAAAGAAGTTTTTAAAAGATTCGCTTACGCCGGTGCACTCGAAGAATACCGTTTAAACCTGGAAGTTATTACCGAACATCCCTGGTCTAACCTGTTCGCTTATAACATGTTTATAAGACCTGAAGAATCTGAATTGGAAAACTTTAAGAAGGATTGGACGGTTATCGATGCTCCTGGATTTATGGCAAATCCAGAAAAACACGGAACTCGTCAGTCCAATTTCGCGATATTAAGTTTTAAAGACAAGACTGTTTTAATTGGGGGCACAGGTTATACCGGAGAGATCAAGAAAGGTATTTTTTCAGCTCTTAATTTCATACTTCCGGTAGAACATCATGTATTGCCCATGCACTGCTCAGCAAACGTAGGTGAAGAAAACGATACAGCGATATTCTTTGGACTTTCTGGAACCGGTAAAACCACTTTATCTGCAGATCCTGGGCGTAAGTTAATTGGAGATGACGAGCACGGCTGGACGCCAGACGACAGAATTTTTAATTTTGAAGGTGGATGTTACGCGAAGGTAATCAACCTGGATAAGGAATCTGAACCCGATATTTATAATGCCATTAAAAAAGGTTCTCTACTGGAAAATGTCATAATAAATGACGGCAAAGTAGATTTTGCCGATACTTCCATTACTCAGAATACCAGGGTAAGTTATCCCATACATTTTATTAATAATATTCAGACCCCATCTGTTGGTAAGAATCCTAAGAACATATTTTTTCTAACTGCTGATGCTTTTGGTGTATTGCCACCAGTATCAAAACTTACGTCAAGCCAGGCTGCCTACCACTTTATTTCTGGTTACACCTCTAAAATTGCTGGTACCGAAGCAGGAATTGTAGATCCTGTTCCATCATTTTCGGCATGCTTTGGTGCACCCTTTATGCCCCTCCACCCTACCGTTTATGCCGAAATGCTAAGTGAAAAAATCGATAAAAGCGGTGCTAATGTGTGGCTTATTAATACAGGGTGGACAGGTGGTCCATACGGTGTTGGCACCAGAATAAAACTGAAGTATACAAGAGCTATGGTAAATGCTATCCTTGATGGAAAACTAGCCTCAAGATATACCTACGAAAAATATCATATCCATTCAGTATTTGGCGTGGCACAACCTAGGACATGTCCTGGAGTACCAGATAAAGTATTGAGTCCTCGAGCAACCTGGGATGATGACAAAGCATATTATACCATGGCCTTTAAATTGTCTAACTCCTTTAGAAAGAACTTCGAAAAGTTTGAATCTTATGCCAATGAGGATATAAGACGTGGTGGACCTCAGAGATTTGATTTCTAGGTTATCTGCAAATGTTGTTGATATACTTCTAGGCTAGAAAAATTTTATCAATAATTGAGTTTATTCAGAAATAGAATTTAAAGCAGCTAACCTAACAGTTAATGAAGCTAGACAAAAGATTTTTCTTGATCCTGGGTCCCCTTGCCTTTCTGATCATGCAGAATATTGACACGCCAGAGGGAATGCCAGATTCTGCCTGGGATGTACTTAGTGCTACCTTTTGGATCGCACTATGGTGGATAACAGAGGCAGTACCAATTGCCGTCACCGCATTATTACCAATTATATTATTTCCATTAACAGGTGCCTTGGACCTTTCTACCACAACGGCTTCTTATGGTCACAAATATATATTCCTGTATATGGGCGGTTTTATACTTGCCATTGCCATAGAGAAGTGGAATTTGCATAAAAGAATAGCTCTCCATATCATAAAATTGATTGGAACCAATGTTAAAAAAATAATTCTGGGGTTCATGGTAGCTACCGCATTTCTTTCAATGTGGATATCAAATACAGCCACTTCGGTTATGATGCTACCCATAGGTATGTCTATCGTATCACAGTTAAAAGATGATAGAAGGACAGCTAAGGACGAAAATGAAATTTTTGGTAAAGCTTTAATGCTGAGTATCGCATATAGTGCCTCTATCGGAGGAATTGCCACTTTAATAGGAACTCCTCCCAACCTGGTTTTTGCCGGTTATATTCAAGAGGTATATAATATTGATATCAGCTTTTTCCAATGGTTAAAATTCGGCTTGCCAATTTCAATTGTTTTATTAATTGTTTCCTGGTTCTATATAACCCATATCGCTTTTAAATTTCAACAAAAGAAATTCCCGAGCGGGAAAGAGGAAATTCAGCGTTTAATCACTGAATTAGGCCCTATGAAGAGAGAAGAGAAAATTGTCTTAATTGTTTTTGTCATTACGGCCGTAGGTTGGATTTCAAGATCCTTTATCCTAGAGAAAATACTTCCCGGTATAGATGATACAATTATCGCGATGATCGCGGCGATAAGTCTTTTTACAATACGTAGTACTGCAAAACGCGCAAGCATAATTCAGTGGAAAGATGCTTTAAATATTCCATGGGGTATAATTTTACTTTTTGGAGGTGGAATGGCTTTGGCATCAGGATTTGAAATTACCGGACTGGCACAATGGATTGGGATGCAAATGACCTTACTCCAGGCTTTGCCATTACTATTGCTGATTTTGATCGTTATTTTCAGTGTGAATTTCATTACTGAATTAACCTCGAACCTGGCCACTACGGCAATGCTACTGCCTATCCTTGCCCCTATTGCCCTAAAATTAGACCTCAACCCTTATATGCTTTTAGTAGCAACAACTGTAGCCGCATCATGTGCATTTATGCTACCTGTAGCTACTCCTCCAAATGCCGTTGTTTTTGGCTCAGGATATCTAAGAATTCCAGATATGGTTAAAACAGGAATATGGATGAATGTGATCTCGATCTTGTTTCTTACAATGATGGTTTATTTAATGTTACCATTAATATGGGATTTCGATCCATTCGGTTTTAGCCAGCAATTCAAAATAGAAAAACCATAAACCGAATTAATCCTCTAAATATTTTCCCAACTATTGATGTATGTTATATCAAATCCAGATATTCTATAAAAGTTTAAATTTATACCTGCAAACCAAAAACTAAGAAAATGAATAAGCCCATATTATCAGCATTGCTAATGCTTTTTATTCTGGCCGGCTGTAAACATGAACCAAAAGACACCTTGGAAAAGGATGCAGAAACTATAAGCAAGGGGGAACCGGACCAGGATATCAGAAAATTGGTAGATCAATATGCCGAAGTGGAATTAACAACAGATATTTCAGCATTGACTGAAAATCAAAAGAAAATGATCCCGCTTTTAATAGAGGTTGCCAAGATCACCGACGAATTATTCTGGTATCAAGCTTTTGGAGGGCGTGACAGCCTTGTGCCTAACCTGGATGATCTAACTTCAGAATATGTAAATATAAATTACGGCCCATGGGATCGATTAAATAATTTAGAACCTTTTATTACTACTTATGGAAAAAAGCCTGAAGGTGCCAATTTTTACCCTTCAGATATGACCAAAGAAGAATTTAATAATTCTGAAATTGAAAATAAAGAAAGCCTCTATACATTTATAAGAAGAGATGAGCAAGGAAACCTGGAATCTATTTGGTATCATGAAATGTTCCCTGAGAAACTAAAAAAAGCTTCAGACCTTTTGAAACAGGCAGCTGAATTTGCAGAAGATCCAGGTCTAACAAAATATCTAAACCTGAGAGCAGAAGCTTTTCTGACTGATGAATATTACGAAAGCGATGTTGCCTGGATGCAAATGAAAAATAATGGAATAGACATGGTCACCGGTCCTATCGAGACTTATGAAGACAGACTTTTTGGATATAAGGCAGCCTTCGAATCCTATGTTTTGATCAAAGACAAGGAATGGAGTGAAAAACTGGCGAGGTACGTTTCTTTCCTTCCTATGCTTCAGGAGGAATTACCTGTAGATGCAAAATATAAAAAAGACAGCCCGGGAACAGATTCAGACCTTAATGCTTATGACGTGGTTTACTATGCCGGTGACTGTAATTCTGGAAGTAAGACAATTGCCATAAACCTGCCTAACGATGAAAAGGTTCAGGAAAAATATGGTAGCCGAAGGCTTCAGTTAAAGAATGCCATGAGAGCAAAATATGATCAAATCCTTATACCTATTTCAGAGCAATTAATTGTTCCTGAACAAAGACAACACATTACTTTCGACGCCTTTTTTGCCA
>CBDTXN010000106.1:0-10410 GCA_965364455.1 uncultured Flavobacteriaceae bacterium | reverse complement strand
AGAATTTGTCAGACAGACGCCGGTATTTCACAAACATTCTTCAATTAAACCTTGCGGTACTGCTTATTAGTACTTCCGGAGCTTTAGGCAGGTATATCACCCTGGACCCGGTGGTGACCATCTTTTACAGATGCCTGCTGGCCGTGATCGTTTTTTATATTTATTGCAGGTGGCAGAAGATTTCTTTAAGGGTCGATAATAAAAAGGATCTTCTAAAAATGATCCTGGGCGGAATTTTAATGGGAGGGCACTGGATCACCTATTTTTATTCCTTACAATACAGTAGCGTCGCCATTGCCCTTTTGTCTCTTTTCACCTATCCTGTAATAACTGCCTTTTTAGAGCCTGTTCTTTTCCAGGTTAAATTTAATAAAGTTCATATTGGCCTTGGGCTTCTTGTTCTGGCAGGAATATATTTTCTTAGTCCGGAATTCGATCTTGAGAACGATTATTTTATCGCCATAATTTTTGGGGTTGCTTCAGCCGTTTTCTATTCTTTCAGGAATCTACTAATGAAGCGGGAAGTTGAACGATATAATGGAACGGCCCTTATGTTCTACCAGATCCTGGTTGTAGCTATCTGTCTTATCCCATCTGTGTTTTTTAGTGAATTTGACCTGGTTTTAGATCAGTGGAAACCATTATTACTACTGGCAATTTTAACTACCTGTATCGGCCATACTCTATTTTTGAAGAGCTTTAGAAATTTCAGTATTTCTACGGCCAGTATCATGAGTAGCATTCAACCGGTATATGGGATTATCCTGGGAGCAATCTTTTTAAATGAGATCCCATCCATTAAGATCACCGTAGGAGGTTTACTTATAATTAGTGCCGTGGTTATTGAAAGTCTACTTTCAATCAAAAGGAAAAGTGATTAACTTTTTCCAGGGTAGCGGTATTAAATTTTGAATTAATTCCGGATCTCACTGAAAGTATCTCCCAGGCTAAGGTCTCCAGATTCATATCCACGCATAAACCATTTCATGCGTTGTTCTGATGTACCATGGGTAAATGAATCGGGATTAACCCTTCCGGTGGTTTGCCTCTGGATAGCATCATCACCTACTGCGTTTGCCGCACTTAAAGCCTCTTCAATATCTCCTTCCTGAAGCAATTCTTTGTTATAATAGGCCCAGATCCCGGCATAAAAATCTGCCTGGAGTTCCAGTGCAACCGACAATTCATTAGCCTCATTACGACCAACTTGTTGCTGAAGTCGCCTTACTTCTGAAGCTGTTCCCAGTAAATTTTGGACATGGTGACCTATTTCATGGGCCATAACGTAGGCAATAGCAAAATCACCTCCTTTAGCACCAAAACGAGTACGCAATTCTTTAAAAAAATCAAGATCCATATAAACCTTTTGATCACCGGGACAGTAAAAAGGTCCACTTGCTGCAGAAGCTCCTCCGCAGGCAGTCTGGACAGCATCGGAAAAAAGTACCATTCCCGGCTCACGGTATTGAAGGTCATTTCGAGAGAATATCATATTCCAGGTATCCTCGGTATAAGCAAGTACCGTTGCGCTAAATTCTCCAAGTTCTTTTTCTTCGGCTGTTAATTCCCTGCTTTCAGTGGGAGCTGCAGGTGTCTCAAGTTGATCTAATACAGAGACATCGCCGTCACTTAAAACGAACTGTGCAATTACGAAGATCAATCCTAAAATTCCGCCTCCGGCGATAAGTTTTCCTCGTCCGGAAGAACCTCTTCGGTCTTCCATATTATCGCTTTGTCTACCACCTCGCCATTTCATCTTTAAAAAGTTTTATTAAAAATACTAATTAAAAACCTTTAAAGGAATTAATTTTTTAAATGGCGTCCCAGATAGGATCTGATGGAGGAGGAGCAATAATATGAATTGGTTCTTTTTTCACCGGGTGCATGAATTTCAATTCCCGGGAATGCAAATGAATGCTTGCATCTTTGTTACTGCGGTTAAAACCATATTTTAGGTCACCTTTGATAGGTGAACCAATGGCCGAGAGCTGACTGCGAATTTGATGATGTCTGCCTGTATGAAGATCTATTTCAAGCAAACAGTAATTGTCTAGCTTTTTAATGATACGGTAATCCAGAATTGCCTTTTTACTATCTGGAACTTCATTAATATGTGCGTAGGATTTATTTTGTTTAGAATTCCTTTTCATGAAGTGTACCAGCTCCCCCGATTCGTTTGGAGGAGGATTTTTCACCACTGCCCAATAGGTCTTTTTAGCTTTTTTATCCTGAAAAAGTTTGTTCAGCCTGGGAAGGGCTTTCGAGGTTTTAGAAAAAACAACGATTCCGCTGGTAGGCCGGTCTAAGCGATGTACCACACCCAGATATACATTTCCGGGCTTGTTGTATTTTTCCTTCAAAAATGATTTGACAACTTCGCTCAGGGGTTTATCTCCGGTCTTGTCACCCTGAACAATATCTCCTGGTCTTTTATTTACAATGATAATATGATTATCCTCGTGAAGTACCTGAAGGTTATCCTTGTTTGAAAGTGTTTTTTCTGAACTCAATTCTGATAAGTTTTTAGAAGGTTAAAATTGAATATTTCAACTTTCTAAGCTCTAATATTGTTCGTCATCTGATGGGAAAGCTCTGCTTTTCACATCATCTCTGTAATTTTGAAAAGCCTTGGTCATCTCCCCATGAAGATCTGCATAGCGCCTGAGGAATCTTGGGTTGAATTCATGGGTCATTCCCAGCATGTCGTGCACTACCAATACCTGGCCGTCCACACCATTACCAGCGCCAATACCAATTACTGGAATTGTAATGCTCTCAGCTACTTCTTTTGCCAGATCAGCAGGTACTTTTTCAAGAACAAGAGCGAAACACCCCATTTTCTCCAGCATTTTCGCATCAGACTTTAACTTTTCAGCTTCCTGCTCTTCCTTGGCTCTTACAGTATAAGTTCCGAATTTATAAATAGATTGAGGTGTTAAGCCAAGGTGTCCCATAACCGGAATTCCGGCATGAAGAATTCGCTTAATACTCTCCTTAACTTCTTTACCACCTTCAAGCTTTACTGCGTGTCCGCCACTTTCCTTCATGATCCTGATTGCAGATCTCAAAGCTTCTTTTGGGTCACTCTGGTAACTTCCGAAAGGAAGATCAACTACTACCAAAGAACGATTTATCGCTCTAACCACACTGGTTGCATGATAGATCATTTGATCTAAAGTGATAGGCAGGGTGGTTTCATGTCCGGCCATTACATTACTGGCCGAATCACCAACAAGGATTACATCTATTCCCGCACCATCAACAATTTGGGCCATAGTGAAATCATATGCCGTGAGCATACTTATTTTTTCACCATTAGATTTCATCTCTACAAGAGACTTGGTTGTGATACGCTTGTATTCCTTTTTTGCAACAGACATTTGCTTGATTTTAAATTTGAGTAAAAGTAGTAAATTCGCTGACCACAGTCAAAACTACTTAACATGAAGAAAATTACTTTTGCCTTTGTTTTACTATTGAATATTGCTGCTTTTGCACAGACGAATAAAGCCGAAGATTCACCGGAACAAATGGTGAAGGATTTTTTCGAAGCATTTCATCGTCAGGATACGCTGGCCCTCAGACAATTTGCTCATCAGAGAGCACAATTAGAATCGGTTTCTATGGATGCTGAAGGGAATACAAAAATAAACTCAGTTGATTTTTCTCAATTCTTAATGAGAATTGCCGGTATACCTGCTGAAGCCAGTTTTGAGGAAAAGCTACACGAATTCAGGATTGAAGAAAATGGTTTGCTGGCTACGGTAACCACTCCATATTCCTTTTATTATAACGGAAATTTCAGCCATTGCGGAGTAAACAGTTTTCAACTGGTGAAATTTAACGGAGAATGGAAAATAGTCTACCTGATAGATACCAGAGTAAAAGAGGACTGTAATTAGATATCCTTAACGCATCTAAAACCGGTATGTTCGAGACCGGTATCTGGAGCAGAACTCATTCTGGCCGCATTTCTGTAACCTGTGCAATAATTTTCACTGCATAGAAAAGATCCACCTCGAATTACTTTTTGCTGCTGCATATTCACGAAATCCTTAAAGTAGCCATCTACTTTTTCTTTAGTTCTTGAATAGGCATCAGCATGATAGGTATCCAGGCACCATTCCCAAACATTCCCTGAAGTATCATAAAGTCCAAAAGGGTTCGGAGGGAAACTTTTAACAGCTGCCATTCCTTCAAAATTATCCTCCAGTATATTATTCTTTGGAAATTCTCCCTGGAAGAAATTAACCATTTCAGGAGCTTTTTCATATTCATTACCCCAGTGATAGATCAAAGTATCATTTCCAGCTCTATTGAAGTATTCATATTCAGCTTCTGTTGGTAAACGTTTTCCGGCCCATTTTGCAAAAGCCATGGCATCGTACCAGGAAACCTGTACTACGGGATGATCATCTTTACCAATTATATCGCTTTCAGGCCCGGTGGGATTTTGCCAGTTTGCGCCTTTTTCAAACTTCCACCACCACTCCGGATTATAGGGGTCGAATATAAGAGCACCTGGCTCATATTTTTTGCCTTTTATTTCAAAAGAACGCTCGGCGGTGGTCACATAACCTGTGGCTTCAACAAATTCACGGAACTGGGCGTTTGTGACTTCTGTATTATCCACCCAAATATCCTTTATGGTTTCTTTATGCTTGGGAAATTCGTCTTTTTTAGCCTGGTCATTATCGGCTCCCATTAAATAAGTACCTCCTTTGATCTTCATCATTCCTTTAGTTGAAGAAGAATCGGCTCTGGTATCTATGTAAGAGATCTCCTTTAAATACTGCTCATGATAATCGTCAAAAACGGGTTTGGGTTTTTCATTGACCACTAAAATAGGTTCAGATCTTCTATTTTCCTTACAAGAGAAAGCAAAGAATAGAACAAATAAGATAAGAAAATAGGACTTTGATGACATATTGATTGAAATATGCCGGCAAATATAATGATAAAAAAACCGGAAAATCAATAACTCGATCTTCCGGTTTAATAGGCTAGCATTCTAATCTTTATGGTTTTAAAACCACTCTGAATCTTGCCTTATTATTCATCATTTTTTCAAAAGCCTCGTTCGCTTTATCTAAAGGAAATTCTTCTATCATTGGTTTTGTGCCGGTCATAGCGCTAAAGTTCAGAGTGTCTTCAGAATCTATTGCGGTTCCGCTAGGCCAACCAGCTGCAGATTTCCTTCCCATTAGCAATTGCATTGGTGATACTTCGATAGGTTCACCAGTCGCGGCTACCATTAGTAATTTCCCGTCGATTCCAAGTCCATCTACAACTGCTGAAATGGCATCGCTATGTGGAGCGGTGGCCAGTATCAATTTTGCGCCACCTAACTTTTGCAATTCTTCAGCACCATCATTTTTGCCGGTATTAATGAAGTGGTGCGCACCAAGTTTAGATGCCAGGTCTTTTTTATTATCGCTATGAGAAACCGCTACGGTTTTCATTCCCATTTTGTTTGCATATTGAATAGCTAAATGTCCAAGGCCACCAATTCCCTGAACTGCGACCACATCTCCTGCTCGTATTCCTGAATTTCTCAAGGCATTGTAAACCGTGATCCCAGCACAAAGAAGGGGAGCGGCATCTGAAGATGAAAGATCATCAGGAATTGCAGCAATGGCCTCTTTTGGTGCTGTCATATATTCAGCGTAGCCACCGTCATAAGAGATTCCACTAACTTTTGCATTCTGGCAATTTATGAAATCACCCCTGCGACAAGGCTCACATTCAAAACAATGTCCACCATGCCAACCAACACCAACGCGCTGACCCTTCTTCCAATTAGAAACGTTCTTTCCTACTTCCTCAACAATTCCAACAACTTCGTGCCCCGGGATTCTAGGATATTCAAGTCCTGGAAAACCGCCGGCTTTTACGAAATTATCACTGTGGCAAATTCCGCATGCTTCCACTTTTATCAATACTTCATTCTCAGAAGGATTAGGTTTATCTACGTCTTTAATGATAAAATCTCCTCCTGCTTCTTCGATTACTGCTGCTTTCATTATATCGGTTTTTTATTGGTTTTTGAAGAGATCAATAAATGATTCTCTCCATAACAATTTTTTGCCTGCAGAAGTTACAAAATGATGAAGCAAAAATGCTTTAAGACTATGTTAAATGGGATAGGGTAAAGGGCAGAACAAATATTAAAACAATAGAATTATTCATACTGTGCAGCAAAATTGGCCATATTAAGCTCTTATTTTCCAGCTTGACTTTTCCGAAGAAAAATCCAGCTATAACCCTTGGGAAGATCATAAGGATGAGAACCAGGTCCAATTGAAAAGTATCTACATAATTATAGATATGAACGAAGCCGAATATTATTGCCCCTGCGATCCAGATCACAAAATAGTACCTGTGCAGCCAGTAACAAATGATATGGTAAAATTTTAGGGGTACAAGCTGTCCCAGGGCATAAAAAAGGAAAAGGATCGTACCCAGTAAAAGGCCATATTTCAGTAGCCAGTGAGCTTCTTCAGGAATGATCAACAATCCGAAAATGTAAAGTATAGCGCAGAAAAATATCCTTAAGCTGGTTGGAGTTGGTTTAAGGACACTTCTGAATATGCTCTCTTCAATAACAGGTGCGGCGATCGCGGCTAGAAATATAAACTTTAACGGATTCTCCTCCATGATCTTGAGGATCTCCATCTGCTCATATTTCTGAAAATCCAGGCCAAATATGAAAATATCGAGAATGCTAAGTATAAAAAAGAAAACAAAATAACACAGGATCATCAATGCAAAATTCCTGAACAGGTTTTTCACTTTAGCTCCAAGATTATTCTCCCTTAATAAATTCAAATTCTGAATTCTTTAGCAGTCGCTTAAACTTACTTTTACAGCAAGGCCACCTTCAGAGGTTTCTTTATACTTCTTATTCATGTCTTTCGCGGTTTCCCACATGGTTTCGATCACCTTGTCTAAAGGAACCTTAGCCCTACTGGCATCACTTTCCATAGCGATCTCGGCGGCATTGATGGCTTTGATGGCTCCCATGGCATTTCTTTCAATACAGGGAACCTGAACCAGTCCTGCGATAGGATCGCAGGTTAATCCAAGATGATGTTCCATCGCAATTTCACTGGCCATAAGAACTTGTTCTGGGGTACCTCCCATTAATTCGGTCAAGCCTCCTGCAGCCATTGCTGAAGATACACCAATTTCTGCCTGGCATCCACCCATTGCAGCTGAAATGGTTGCGCCTTTTTTGAAAAGGCTTCCAATCTCACCTGCTACCAGCATAAAACGTTTCAGGTCTTCAAAAGTCGCATCGTGATTCTCGATGCACATATAATACATCATCACCGCAGGAACAGTCCCGGCGCTACCATTTGTTGGAGCGGTAACCACTCTACCTAATGACGCATTTACTTCATTTACACTTAAAGCGAAACAGCTTACCCATTTAAGGATCTGGCGGAATTTCACCTCGGTCTGCCTTATCGCAGGAATCCAGTCTTCAATTCCGGTGTATTCGGTTTCACCAATTAAGCGTTGATGCATTTCAAAGGCTCGACGTTTTACATTTAGACCTCCCGGGAGCGTTCCTTCCGTATGGCATCCAATGTACATCGATTCAAGCATGACATCCCAAACCTGTTTGAAATTGGCTTCAATTTCTTCATCTGTCCTAAGGGAACGTTCATTTTCCAGAACTACTTCTGAAATTGTTTTATTCTCAGATTTACAAAAAGCCAGAAGTTCTGTAGCCTTTTCAATTGGAAAAGGAAACTCCTGGAAATTCTTCATTTTTTTGCTGGCATTTTTTCGTTCTTTTTTTACTACGAATCCGCCACCAATAGAATAGAATGAGGAGGAAGTTTTTTTACCATTATAAAAACATGCTCTGAAGGTCATTCCATTTGGATGGAATTCAAGAAACTTTCGGTTAAATTTTACATTTTCAGCGATACTGAAATCTATATCTCTTTCTCCATTCAAAAAAAGCTTTCCGGTTTCCCTGATCCTTTCAATTTCAGATTCAAGAATGGAAATATCCATGGTGACAGGATCATGTCCTAATAACCCAAGAAGCGTGGCTATATCTGTCGCGTGGCCTTTTCCGGTGAGGCTTAAAGAGCCATAGAGATCTACTTGGATCTTTTCAACATCCTCAAATCTATCTTTTTTCTTGAGTTCACCTATCCATCTCTGGGCTGCCCTCCAGGGACCCAAAGTATGGGAGCTGGAAGGTCCAACTCCAACCTTAAGCATGTCAAAAACGCTAATGCATTCTATTTTTCGCATTCAGAGTATAAATTTGGAGACAAAAATAAGGAATTGAGAATCCTGCCCATGATAATTTGAGAAAATAATATCCGTATAGTTTTAAGCGTCATTGGTCCAGTGACAAGCTCTTTAGAAAATGTGACAGTCTGTCAGAAGATTTGCGCTGGCATAATGATTGACTTCTTGTGGTTGTAAAATTGATAAACTAACGTAAAAAACAAGTTATATAGTTATGAGTAAAGTAATTGGAATTGACTTGGGTACAACCAACTCCTGCGTAGCCGTAATGGAAGGTAGCGAGCCAACGGTTATACCTAATGCCGAAGGAAAAAGAACTACACCTTCTGTGATCGCATTCGTTGAAGGTGGCGAAATAAAAGTTGGTGATCCTGCAAAACGTCAGGCAGTAACAAACCCAACTAAAACTATTTCTTCCATAAAAAGATTTATGGGGAATAAGTATTCTGAATCTTCTAAAGAAGCAGGTAGAGTACCTTATACTGTAAAGAAAGGTGATAACGATACTCCACGTGTAGAAATAGACGGTCGTCTTTATACTCCACAGGAACTTTCAGCAATGGTTCTTCAGAAAATGAAGAAAACTGCTGAAGATTATCTTGGACAGGATGTAACCGAGGCGGTAATTACCGTGCCTGCATATTTTAATGACTCTCAGCGTCACGCAACGAAAGAAGCTGGTGAGATCGCAGGTCTTAAAGTAAGAAGAATTATAAACGAGCCAACCGCAGCAGCACTTGCTTACGGATTGGATAAAAAATCTCAGGATCAGAAGATCGCTGTGTATGACCTTGGTGGTGGTACATTCGATATTTCTATTCTTGAACTAGGTGATGGTGTATTTGAAGTACTTTCTACTAATGGTGATACTCACCTTGGTGGTGACGACTTTGATGAAGTATTGATTGATTACCTTGCAGATAACTTCCAGAAAGCTGAAGATATCGACTTGAGAAAAGATCCTATGGCGCTTCAACGTTTGAAGGAGGCTGCAGAGAAAGCGAAGATCGAATTATCTTCTTCTTCTCAAACAGAAATTAACCTTCCTTACGTAACTGCAACTGCCAGTGGACCAAAACACCTTGTAGAGACTATTTCTCGTTCTAAGTTTGAACAATTAGCTGCAGATTTAGTAACAAGATCTATGGATCCTGTGAAGAAAGCACTTAGTGATGCCGGTCTTTCTAAAAGTGATATCGACGAGGTAATTCTTGTTGGTGGGTCAACTCGTATCCCTAAGATCCAGGAAGAAGTTGAAGCATTCTTCGGGAAGAAGCCTTCTAAAGGTGTAAACCCAGATGAGGTTGTAGCAATTGGTGCTGCTATCCAGGGTGGTGTACTTACAGGAGATGTGAAAGATGTATTGTTGCTTGATGTTACTCCACTTTCTCTAGGTATTGAAACTATGGGAGGAGTAAATACTAAACTTATCGAGTCTAATACAACGATCCCAACCAAGAAGTCACAGACTTTCTCTACGGCGGCAGATAACCAGCCATCTGTTGAGATCCACGTACTTCAGGGAGAGCGTCCAATGGCGGCAGATAACAAAACAATTGGTAGATTCCACTTAGACGGAATTCCACCAGCGCCAAGAGGAACTCCTCAAATTGAAGTGACTTTTGATATTGATGCCAATGGTATCATTAAAGTAAGTGCTACAGATAAAGCTACTGGTAAGTCTCAGGATATTCGTATCGAAGCTTCTTCAGGATTAACAGAGGAGGAAATCGAGAAAATGAAGAAAGAGGCTGAAGCAAATGCTGATGCTGATAAGCAAGCGAAAGAGAAAGTTGACAAGCTGAATGAAGCTGATGCAATGATCTTCCAGACTGAAAAGCAGTTGAAAGAATTCGGTGATAAATTATCTGAGGATAAGAAAAAGCCGATCGAAGAAGCATTGGAGGAGCTTAAGAAAGCTTACGAAACTAAAGAAGTTGAAACAATTCAGCCAGCTTTAGATAAGATCAATGAAGCATGGAAAACAGCTTCAGAAGAGATGTATAAAGCTCAGGCAGAAGCTCAGGGCGGTGCAAACGGACAGCCAGGTGGACCAGAACAAGGTGCAACCGGAGCTGAAGGTGGAGACGCTAAGAGTGGAGATGATGTAGAAGATGTAGATTTCGAAGAAGTGAA
>CBDTXN010000105.1:0-10536 GCA_965364455.1 uncultured Flavobacteriaceae bacterium | reverse complement strand
TTCAATACGGGAAGATTTAAAACCTGGTGATGCTCATTATCCGAGAAGACTTCAGCATTTTAACGAGATCTATATTGGGCATACCCCGGTAACCCGAATTGGTGAAACTAAACCAGTAAAAAAGGCCAATATCTGGAATGTGGATACAGGTGCGGCATTTAAAGGACCCATTCCAGCCATGGACATAGATTCGAAAGAAGTCTATCAAAGTGATCCTGTGCATACTTTTTACCCTGATGAGCAGGGTAGAAATTAGGCTTTATTTATTACGTCCTCTTAAAGACTATTCATATATTTGAAGTTCAATCCGTTCCAATCCAGACAGAAGTATCATTAGCTGGCATAAAAACGGAGATTTACCCTATAAAAAGAAGTATTAAGATGGCGTTAAGCAATATTAGATTAGAAGTAATGAATACAGTCGAAAAATCTGTTCAGGGTTTTATCGACGAGTACCTTATTCCTGTTGAAGAAATCTGGCAGCCTACAGATATGCTTCCTAATCTTCAAAGTGAAGAAGGATTTGAAGAAGTTCACCAGATAAGAGAGGAAGCCAAGGAGCTTGGCTACGATTTCTGGGTAGTATTGGTAGCAGATATGGTTACTGAAGAAGCACTCCCTACTTATGAGTCCTGGTTGATGGACATGGAAGGTGTGGAACAGCACGGAAAGAACCGTGGAGAACAGAATGCCTGGGCAAAATGGGTTCGTCACTGGACCGGAGAAGAAAACCGTCACGGAGATACTCTTAATAAGTACTTGTACCTTTCTGGAAGAGTAGATATGAAAGAGATCGAAAAGACCACGCAACATCTTATTAATGATGGTTTTGATATTGGTACCGGAAGAGATCCTTACAGAAACTTCGTTTACACCAGTTTCCAGGAGCTAGCAACCAATATTTCTCACAAACGTGTGGGGCAGCTGGCCAAAAAGAAAGGAAATAAGATGCTTGGGAAAATGTGTAATATCATCGCGGGTGATGAGATGAGACACTATATGGCTTACAGGGAATTTGTAAAGACCATTTTTGAGCATGATCCAAGTGAAATGATGCTTGCATTCCAGGATATGATGAAGAAGAAGATCGTGATGCCCGCTCAATTCATTAGAGAATCTGGCCAGGGAATAGCTGAAGCATTTGAGAATTTCTCCAATGCCGCACAGAGATTAGGGGTATATACTACTTACGATTACATAGATATTCTTAAGAAACTGAACGGATACTGGGAAATAGATAAAATGAGATCTCTTACAGATGATGCTGAAAAAGCCAGGGATTATTTAATGGCTTTACCTGATAGAATGACCAGGATTGCAGACAGGATCGCAATTCCTCAGGATCAGCATAAATTCAAGTGGGTTGAAGCCAACGGAATGGTTTAATCTGAAAAAAAACTTTAAAAAAAAGCCTGCTTAAATTTAGCAGGCTTTTTTAATTTATGGTTCTTCTTATTTAAGAATTCTGAAATTTCCCATCTTTCCAGATCTTGTAAGTAGCTAGGTCTTTTTCCATAAGATTAAGACAAAAAGCCACTACAGCCGCGTCATCAAGGTAACCTAATACCGGAATAAAATCAGGGATAAGATCTATTGGCGATAATACATAAAGCAATGCTGCACCTGCAGCAGCGACTATATTAAATGGGATCTCGCGATATGTTCCGCTGGCATAATCTTTCACCAGTGAAAAAAGGAGAACCGCATCGTCCATATATCTCTTTAATTTCCCTTTACTTTCAAACTTATTGAGGATGTTCTCTTCTTCATCGATCACTTTTTTTACATCCTCTTTTTCAAAGTTCTCAGCTCTTTTAGAGTGTTCTTCTTTAATCTGTTCTTCAGAAATTTTGCTCATACAACTAATAGATTTATCAAGAATGCCGAAATTAAAAATTATAAAGCCCCATTACAAGTTTAGAGGTTCTATTTAAGTTCGATTTAACTTTGTAGATGCGTGAGCCTCAGAAAATAAAAAAGCCCCTGAAAATTCAGGGGCTCATACTAACACTCAATTGAACTAAACTACAAATCGAATTTTATCCCCTGTGCAAGAGGTAACTCGGTTGTATAGTTAATAGTATTTGTTTGTCTTCTCATATAGATCTTCCACGCATCAGACCCTGACTCTCTACCGCCACCGGTTTCTTTCTCTCCACCAAAGGCTCCTCCAATCTCAGCTCCGGAAGTTCCAATATTTACATTGGCAATTCCACAATCTGATCCTTCCGCAGAAAGGAATCTTTCAGCCTCTCTAAGGTTATTGGTCATAATTGCAGAAGAAAGGCCCTGTTTGACTCCGTTCTGAAGTTCCAGCGCGTTACTTACATCTCCTGAATATTTCATGATATAAAGTACTGGTGCAAAAGTTTCATGCTGTACGATCTTGAAATGATTTTCAGCTTCAGCAATGGCTGGTTTTACATAGCATCCGCTTTCATATCCTTCTCCTTCAAGAACTCCGCCTTCAACTAATATCTTACCGCCCTCTTCAACAACTTTATCCAAAGCTGCCTGGTAATTCTTCACTGCATCCTTATCGATTAGTGGTCCAACATGGTTATTTTCATCCAGCGGGTTTCCAATCCTGATCTGCTTGTAAGCGTTTACGATAGCATCCTTCACTTTATCATAAACATCTTCGTGTACTATAAGTCTTCTAGTAGAAGTACAACGTTGTCCACAAGTACCTACAGCCCCAAATACAGCGCCTATCACAGTATTCTTGATATTGGCATCTGGAGTTACGATAATGGCGTTATTTCCACCTAATTCAAGAAGTGATTTTCCAAGACGAGCAGCAACTGCCTGAGCTACGATCTTACCCATTCTTATAGAACCGGTTGCCGAGATCAATGGCACACGCTCATCTTTGGTCATCATTTCCCCTACTTTGTAATCTCCGGTGATCAAACTTGAAATTCCGGCAGGCACATTATTTTCTTCAAAAATTCTTGCGGCGATATTCTGGCAGGCTACTGAAGTTAATGGAGTCTTTTCTGAACCTTTCCAGATACAGGCATCTCCACAAACCCAGGCTAAAGCCGTATTCCACGACCATACTGCCACAGGAAAGTTAAATGCTGAAATGATCCCAACAACACCCAGTGGGTGGTATTGTTCATACATTCTGTGCCCAGGACGTTCACTATGCATGGTTAGTCCATAGAGCTGTCTTGAAAGTCCAACCGCGAAATCGCAGATATCTATCATCTCCTGAACCTCACCAAGACCTTCCTGGTAAGATTTTCCCATCTCATAGGAGACAAGCTTTCCAAGAGGTTCTTTTAATCTTCTTAACTCATCGTTGAATTGTCTAACTACTTCACCTCTTTGTGGTGCTGTCCAGGTTCTCCATTCTTTAAAGCCTTTTTCGGCTGTAGTGATCACCTTTTCGTAATCCTCCTTAGTAGTTGCTTTTACTTTTCCTATAAGTGCTCCATCAACAGGTGAATAAGACTCTATGATATCTCCACCACTAAACCAGTCTTTCCCGGTTGATGTACCGTTATTGATTTCGTTTAATCCTAAATCTTTCAGGGCTTGTTTAATCCCGAATTCTTCAGCAATTTTGCTCATTAATTTGCGTTTTTATCGATTAATTTGTGTAGTTCTTGCGAAAATAGGAAAAATTAAGCTCTATTCCACGTTAACAGTGAATCTTGAATCTACCGGCATTACTTCACCACAATTATCACATGTTCGCAGTTCCTTATCGTTATAGAAATGCCTGAAATGCTTTAAGAAATCTGTCTCAATATCCTGAAGCGGAAAATAGACCTCGTATAATTTATGGTTGCAATTATCACAAAACCACATGAGCCCGTCTTTCCCTTCTTCTCCAAGCCTTTTACGCTCCACCACAAGGCCTATAGAACCTTCTTCTCTCTCTGGAGAATGTGGAACCTTCGCCGGGTGAAGATACATGTCACCGGGGCCAAGATGCATTGTACGCTTTTTACCCTCTTCCTGAATATGCACATGTATATTGCCCTCCAGTTGATAAAAAAGCTCTTCGGTCTCATTATAATGGTAATCCTTTCGTGCGTTAGGTCCTGCAACCACCATCACGATATAGTCCCCTGATTCTTTATATAGGTTTCGATTTCCCACCGGCGGTTTTAAAGTCTCCCGGTTTTGCTCGATCCACTTATTTAAATTAAAAGGCTCACTAACTGGCATATTTTCTAATTTTTACTAAAATTAAACATTCCTGCCCAGAAAATGTTTATAATACCGTTAATTTGGGCGCCTGCCTCGCATCGCGCTATCCGCTACAAGTCCTCGTCGCCTGAATTGCTCCTGCGGGCTTTACGCTGCTATCGCTGGCGCAAAAACTTCAAAATTTTCAGGTTATAAGGCCTTTGCCTCAATTTTTAGTAAATTCCGTAAAAATAATCCCGAACCATGAAAAAACTCCTTTTCCTATTCAGCTTGATTCTTTTTGTAAGCTGTAATGAAAAAACTTCTCCGCAATCTACAGAAGTTGAACAGCAAACTTCAAAACAAAAGGATTCCGTCGCCAATTTTGGCATTGTTATTCATGGTGGTGCAGGAACCATCCTGAAGGAAAACATGAGCGATTCCCTGGAGCAGGCCTACAAAACCAAACTTGAGGAAGCTATTAGAACAGGTCACGAGATCCTGGCCAACGGAGGAACTGCATTGGAAGCCGTTCAGCGAACCATTAATATCATGGAAGACAGCCCGCTTTTCAATTCAGCAAAAGGAGCAGTTTTCACCAATGAAGGAAAGAATGAACTGGATGCCTCTATCATGGACGGTGAAACTATGAATGCTGGCGCAGTGGCCGGAGTTACTAATGTTAAAAACCCGATCAATCTTGCCTATGAGGTAATGGTAAATTCAGAACATGTGATGCTTTCTGGTAAAGGTGCCGAGCAATTCGCCAAGGAACAGGGACTGGAGATCGTGGATCCCGAATATTTCTATACCGAAAATCGGTACAGATCTATGGAAAGAGCAAGAGAGCGGGAAAAGAAAAAGAGTAATAAAACTGCCTTCTATGACCCGTTTATAAAAGATGAAAAATTTGGAACCGTGGGTTGCGCCGCCCTGGACAAAAATGGAAATCTAGCCGCAGGAACTTCTACTGGGGGAATGACCAACAAAAAATATAATCGTATTGGGGATGCTCCAATCATTGGAGCAGGAACCTATGCCAATAACAAGACCTGCGCTGTTTCCAGTACAGGTTGGGGTGAGTTTTTTATAAGAGGTGTAGTAGCTTATGATATTTCGGCTATGATGGAGTATAAAGGCGTATCTCTGGAAGAGGCTGCCAGAGAAGTAATTCAGAAAAAGGTACCGGATATGGGTGGTAATGGAGGAATTATCGCCATAGATCATGAAGGAAATGTAGCAATGGAATTCAATACTTCGGGCATGTATAGGGCTGCTATGAATAAAAATTCAGAGTTAACCATAGGTCTCTACAAGGAAAACGAATAGTAAGATTTCTCTAATTACAGTTAATAAAATTAAGCTTCAACTCCATGAAGCTTTTTTTGTGGCCTTTTTGTCCATATCAATAATGAAGATCATTTTTTTGCCGGAAGTTAAAACTATCTTTATCAGATGATTACCTCCCTACGCCAAAGGCAAAAAATTTTGATCATGAAAAAAGCATTATTTAGCTGCCTTATTGTTTTCTTATTTATCAGCCCTTATTCTATATTAGGTCAACGCCTTAACAGGGAACAGGTGTATGATACCATCCAGAGAATGCCTTCATTTTCAGTTTATCAGGACAATTTTCTAATAAGTGGGATACCTACCAACGAACCTGCGAATAAAGATAACTCTGATATAAAATACCAGATAAGTTTTAAACAACTCGTAACCAGAACAACCTTACCTCTAAATAGTTATCTATTCCTAAGTTATACCCAAAAATCCTTTTGGAATGTATATCGCAAATCCAGTCCCTTCGAAGAGATCAATTATAATCCTGCGATCGGATTAGGAAAACCCCTTTTTAGAAAAGACGGACAAATATCAGGACTGGCTGAATTAAAACTGGAACATGAATCAAACGGGTTGGCCGGTGAGGATAGTCGTAGCTGGAATAGAATTACTGGTGCCTTTCATACACCGTTAGGCAGAAGAACAATTTTAAGCGTGAAAGCATGGATTCCTTTTGCTTACAGGGATCCCCATCCCGACCTGCTAGATTATGTTGGATTAGGCGAAGTAAAGCTTGAACAAACCATTTGGTCCAACCGTTTTATCGCGGAAATAACTTTCAGAAAAGGTCTAGATGCCTGGAAAGGTTCTGTAGGATCCAAGGTCTATTATAAACTTTTCAATAATACGGGTAACCAGTTCCTAATGTTAGAGTGGTTTGTAGGATATGCTGAAAGTTTAATTGATTATAACAGGTACACCAGTATGGTGAGAATCGGCTACGTTATAAAATCTTCCGACCTGGATATTCTTAAATCCAGGTAGCAAAATAAACATTTCCAAACCAAGTTTAACACAAGTTTAGTTTTTTTAGTTCGGTAAATCCCGAACCGATGAGATAATTTTGTGCTCTAATTTTTTTAAATGAATTGTTGTTCGCCAGAAAAGCAAAAACTAATTGAAGAAATAGGACTTCATTTTGAGAAGAACCAGAACCTGGCTCCTCTTGCTGCCCGAATCTACGCCATTATGATCCTTTCACCCAACGAAGGTCATACTTTTGACGAGATAAAGCAGATAACAGATGCCAGCAAAAGTTCTGTTTCCACTCAATTAAATCTTCTGATACAAACTAAAAAAGTGGATTATTTCACTAAGCCCGGTGATCGTAAAAGATACTTCAGGGCAAGCAAAACCTATTTGAAAAACACCCTGAAGGAATATCTGGAAAATATTTCTGAAGAGATATATATGGTAGACAAGATCATAAAATTCAACTCTACCTATAATTCAGAAAAATTCGAAAAAGACGGGCATATACCAAAGATGTTCCGGGATTATCTGGTTGCCCAGAAGGAGAACCTCGAGAACACGATTCAACGAGTTTCTGAACATGAAAATATTCAACCCTAAAAGATTGCTATGAAGAAGAAAAAAATCTTTTTAATTGGAATTGTCATTGTAAGTTTTGCAGCACTTACTTCTTGCGGCAATGATGAATCTAAAGCAAAAGCAAATTCAGGACCACCACCTACCTATCCCGTTTTAGAAGTTACAAGGAAAACAGTGACGGCTTACAATTCATATCCTGCTACCATAGAAGGTTCTGTAAACAGCGCTGTCAGGGCCAAGGTTTCGGGTTATATCACAGATGTTCTCGTTGAAGAGGGCGAAGACGTAAAAAAAGGACAGTTATTATTCAAACTGGAAACTGAGTCTCTAAACCAGGATGCACAGGCCGCAAAGGCCAATGTTAATGCTGCGCAGGTAGAGGTTGAAAAATTAAAACCCCTTGTAGAAAAAGATATCATTAGTGAGGTGCAGTTGGAAACTGCCAGGGCTAAACTGGAGCAGGCTAAAAGCGGTTATAATAGTATTACCGCTAATATCGGTTATGCAAATATAAAAAGTCCGGTAGACGGTGTAGTTGGAAAGATCAATTTTCGAAAAGGATCTCTGGTAAGTCCTCAGGATCAAATGCCAATTACCAATGTTTCTTCCATAGAAAATGTATATGCCATTTTTTCTATGAACGAAAAAGATTTTCTGGACTTCATGGGCGATGCTGAAGGGGGTACGAATTCAGAAAAGATCGAAAACACCCCGGAGATAAGCCTGATCATGGCAAATTCCAGAGAATATGAAAATAAGGGAGAGATCGAGACGATCTCTGGAAATATTGATGAGCAGACAGGTACGGTCTCTTTCCGGGCAAAATTCAGAAATAACGGATTGCTTAGAAATGGTAGCAGCGGAACTGTAAAAATTCCGAAAACATATAAAGATGCTATTATAGTTCCCAGCCTTTCAACCTATGAAAGACAAGGGCAGACATTTGTATACAAAGTTAAAGCTGATACCCTTACTTCCAGTTCCATCGATATATTAAGTGAAGTGAAAAATCTTTATGTAGTTAAGGAAAATGATGGCGTTGAAGCCGGAGAATTGATTCTGGCCAAAGGAACGGGTAAGGTAAGACCCGGAATGAAGATTAAACCGAATAAAGTAAGCCTGGACAGTATCGTTGATTCATTCGATCAGGTTTTCAAATAAGAAATTATGCTAAAGACATTTATAGAACGTCCCGTACTTTCTACCGTAATTTCCATCATAATAGTGATCCTGGGAGTTCTGGGTTTATCCCAGTTACCGGTCACCCAGTATCCTGATATTGCCCCGCCAACAGTTCAGGTAAATGCTTCCTATCCTGGTGCTAATGCGGAAACCATAGTAGAAAGTGTGATCATTCCTATTGAAGAACAGATTAATGGTGTGGAAGGAATGAAATATATCACTTCCAGTGCCAGTAATAATGGTACCGCAAACATCCAGGTATTCTTTGAACAGGGCTATGATCCAGATATTGCCGCGGTAAATGTACAGAACAGAGTAGCAAGGGCAAATGCAGTTTTGCCTTCTGAAGTTATACGATCTGGAGTTACTACCACGAAAGCACAGAATTCCGCATTATTATACGCAGGTATCTATTCCACGAATCCCGATTTTGACGATACCTTTCTTCAAAATTACCTCAACATTAATGTTAGACCGGAATTACAAAGGATCAATGGAGTTGGTGATGTAACCGTTTTCGGAGGTAAGGATTATGCCATGAGAATATGGCTGGATCCAGCAAAAATGGCCAATTATGGGCTTGTTCCTGCAGATGTTACTGCAGCCATTGGCGAACAAAGTCTCGAGGCAGCCGCAGGTTCTCTAGGTCAGAATGCGGGAGAATCTTTTGAATATGTTCTAAAATATGGTGGTAGATATAAAACCGTTGAAGAATATGCTGATGTAATCATAAAGGCCCAGGAAAATGGAGAATTACTGCGTCTTAAAGATGTAGGAGAAGTTGAGCTTGGAGCACAATCATACTCTTCTTTATCAAAATCTAAAGGGTACCCGGCCCTGAGTTTTGGTGTTTTCCAGACACCGGGTTCCAATGCCCAGGATATCATCGAAGAGATCTACGTTAGGCTTGATGAAATGAAAAAGGAATTCCCTGAAGGGGTGGATTATATCGTAAATTACGATACCAATAAATTCCTTACAGCCTCTATTTCAAAGGTACAGACCACCTTAATTGAAGCCTTTTTACTGGTATTCCTGGTAGTGTTTGTTTTTCTTCAGGACCTTAAATCGACATTGATCCCGGCTATAGCTGTTCCGGTATCGATCATTGGTACTTTCTTCTTCCTGAACCTTCTGGGTTACTCCATAAACTTGCTTACACTTTTTGCATTGGTACTGGCTATTGGAATTGTTGTGGATGATGCTATTGTTGTAGTAGAAGCCGTGCACGCAAAACTTGAGGGAGGAGAGAAAAACCCGAAAAAAGCATCGGTATCTGCGATGAGTGAAATCGCCGGAGCGATCGTATCGATCACCCTGGTAATGGCGGCAGTTTTTATCCCAATTACATTTATTCAGGGTCCTGCAGGGGTTTTTTATGAACAATTTGGAGTCACCCTGATCATTGCTATTCTTATTTCGGCAGTAAATGCCTTAACACTAAGCCCGGCTTTATGTGCCATCTTTTTGAAGCCCAAAAAGGAAGAGAATGAAAAGAAAAAAAATCTTTTAGAAAAATTCTATTCAGCTTTTGATGCCGCTTTCGAGGCCACTAAAGCCAAATATGTGCGTTCACTTGGTTTCTTAACAAGAAACAAATGGATAAGCTTCGGAGTTCTTGCGATTGCAGTAGCAGCTATCTTCCTGGTGAATAACCTAATTCCATCTGGATTTGTGCCTACAGAAGATCGCGGGGTGATCTTTGTTAACGGGGAATTACCTCCCGGATCCTCACTGGACAGGTCTTTTGAAACGACACAGGATCTTTATGACCAGATGCAAACAGTGGAAGGAATTAGAACTGCTACCGTAATTGCCGGAAGAAACTTTTTCTCAGGAGCAGGTAGCTCGAATTTTATGGGCTTTATCATTCTTGAGGACTGGGAAGACAGAGATACTGAGGAGACCAGCATTGAAAGCATCATGGGAAAACTAAACAAAAAATCTGGTAGTATTAGTGATGCTAAGATCATTTACTTTACGCCGCCTTCAGTTCCCGGATTTGGTAATGCTGACGGATTTGAAATGCAGTTACTGGACAGGGAAGCAGGAAGCCTTGAAGATCTTGATGAGACCGCGAATAACTTTGTGAACAATCTTATACAGCAACCGGAAGTAGCTTATGCTTCCAATCCTTTCAGCACTAATTATCCGCAATTGCGTATAGACATAAACACGGCAAAGGCAAAACAGGCCGGTGTTGGTGTTAATGACATTCTTTCGGTTTTACAGGGATATGTTGGTGGGATCTATACCGCTAATTTTAGCCGATTCGGAAAACAGTATCGCGTTTTCGTTCAATCCCTGCCAGATAAT
>CBDTXN010000104.1:0-10713 GCA_965364455.1 uncultured Flavobacteriaceae bacterium | reverse complement strand
CCTTTGGATTGAGCAACCAGACCTCACTTTCCAGGAGCGAAGCCAAGGAATTGATCGACACCTATTATAAGACCTATCCAAAACTCAGCAATTTCATTGCAGACCAGGTGGAATTTGCCAGGGAGCATGGTTATGTTTCCACGGTTTTAGGAAGAAGAAGATATTTAAAGGATATCAACTCGAGGAACCAGGTGGTACGTGGTGCTGCTGAACGTAACGCTGTAAACGCACCGATCCAGGGAAGTGCGGCAGACATCATCAAGCTGGCCATGATCAATATTCATAAAAAACTGAAGGAAGAAAACTACAAAACAAAAATGCTTCTTCAGGTACATGATGAACTGGTTTTTGATGCTCATAAAGAAGAATTGGAGAAAATTCAGAAAATGATCAAATCTGAAATGGAAAACGCCTATAAGTTAGAGGTTCCCTTAGATGTAGATCTTGGAACCGGAGACAACTGGCTGGAAGCACATTAATTATGTATCTAAAAAACAGCATATTCATTCTGGCACTGACCTCAGTTTTATTTTCATGTGAAAAGCAAAAAGAGATCAGTTCTTACGATCCGGTAAACTGGTCTGAAAGGACCACTAACATTTCACCGGCAGATTCTCTTGAAAAAGGAACTTCCTATCTTTCAGTTTATTCGGAGATCTACAGCCAGACAGAACACCGTACACACAATCTTACTTCTACTGTAAGTATGAGAAACGTGGATAACAAGGACACCCTTTTTGTTGAAAATGCCGAATATTTTAATACCCACGGCGAACCTATCAGGATCTACTTTGAAGATCCTATTTATATCGCACCACTTGAAACTGTAGAGATCGTTGTTGACGAGAATGACATGGAAGGCGGGACCGGAGCCAACTTTATTTTCAATTGGGCGAAAAAAAGGTCTGCGCCAGAGCCTTTATTTGAAGCAGTGATGATCTCAACCTCAGGACAACAAGGCCTGTCGTTTACAAGTAAGGGAGTCCGGATAAAGTAATCAAACGAACTCCCTCATAACTAAACTTAAAATATAAACAGAAAAGACATTAATTGTTCCTACTGTATTCCAGCTCCAAGATCTGAATATCTGGATCCAGGGTATTTCCTGGATCGTTCAAATACCTATCAGATTCTGCCTTAGTCACTTCAAAAGTGAACCTGTTTCCGGTAAGCTTGATCACTTTGGTTTCGGTATAAACTTCATCATCTATCATACTACTAAGTATTAATAAGTCGAGTTCTACCTCCCAGGTACCAGCACTTTCATTCCCATTTAAACACTCAAACCCTTTATCTACGGCACTGGCGGCAAAATTTATTTGAGCATTTTCAATTAGGAATGTTTGATCTTCAAAAAATTCAATGCGCATATCATCAAAACAATCGGTTTCCAAAAGAAGATTTGCATTCCCGGTTCCATCGCCGTCCAGATCTAATGGTTCATTTGTAAGCATCATAGAGAGCTGCCAGTTACCATATAAAAGCCTCGGCTGTAAATTAACATTCGAAATTCCGTCTTCTTCAATGGGCAGCTTGGTTCTATGACATGAAGCCAGAAAGCTTATCGATAAAAGTGAAATTAAAAAAAATGAAAAATTGATCGTTCTCATAATCAGCATTAAATCCTATTAAAAATAACCAACCAAAATGTTGATTTTCAGGTTTTTACATATTATTCTATCAAAACCTTATTTTCATCCTGAATAACAATACTTTAGTCAGTGAGTGTAAGAAAGCACCCATTAATTTTTTATTCTAAAAAGAAAAAAGCCTCACAGATTAACACCTGTGAGGCTTTTCAACTAACACTTAAACTACAATTAGAAAGGTATACTAAGGTTTAGTATACTCGATTTCTAAAAATCTTATTGGCAACGTCCTTTTATTTGATAGACTTTCCAAATACTATTCTGATTTAATTTTTGTTATTTCGAACGCCAAATTACTACCAGTGATCAACCAGCAAAGTTCAATCATACTTACAGCACTGAACATCCATAATTATCCTAACGGCATTGTAAGATACAAACGCTTCTTCTTCATTTATGTTATAATTATATTGTTAAAATAATAAGCATTCTCCAAAGTTTTTGTTTCAAATAATCAATACCACTTAAATTGTCTTCAAATAACCCATACTAACCGGAAATACCAATACCCTAAATATCAGTTTCAGGAAGTACATTGGTAATAACTGTCCTCAATTCTGTATACTTATAAAGACGATTCGCTCAGAAAAAAGAACTTGATTAGATTTAACTGAAAATCAGCCTCTTCAAAGCAAATAAAATAATCTTTTCGCTATTTGCTATTAGAATTTATAATTGTACATTTGCACCCCTGTTTTCCCGATTGAGATTCGGGCAAATGGGATTGGAATGTTTAATAATTAGTAAAATCAATTGGTGTGGACACATTAAGTTACAAAACAGTATCGGCTAACAAAGCCACCAGAACCAAAGAATGGGTTGTGGTAGATGCTGACGGACAAAATTTAGGTCGTCTTGCTTCAAAAGTAGCATACCTACTTAGAGGAAAGCACAAGCCTAACTTCACCCCACATGTTGATTGCGGAGACAATGTAATTGTATTGAATGCGCAGGGAATCAACTTAACAGGAAAGAAATGGGACGCGAAAGAATACATCCGTCACACAGGCTTCCCGGGTGGACAAAAAAGTCTAACAGCTGCCGAATTATTCGAAAAAAGTCCGGAGAGACTTGTCGAAAAGGCAATTAAAGGAATGCTTCCTAAGAACAAACTTGGAGCAGATCTATTCAGAAATTTAAAGGTTTATGCAGGATCAGAGCATGATCACGACGCTCAAAAACCTAAAACTATTAACTTAAACGACGTTAAGTAATGGAGGTAATTCACAAAATTGGCCGTAGAAAAACTGCTGTGGCCCGTGTATATGTTTCAGAAGGAAAAGGAAACATTACCGTAAACAAGAAAGACCTTAAAGATTACTTCACAACTGGTACACTTTTATACAAAGTTAACCAGCCAATGATGCTTACCGAAAATGAAGGAAACTTCGACGTTAAAATTAACGTATACGGTGGTGGTATCACTGGACAGGCTGAAGCGATCCGTCTTGCACTTTCCAGAGCTATGGTAGCGCTAGACGAAGAAAACCATGGCGCTCTTAAGCCAGAAGGTCTTCTTACTAGAGATCCACGTATGGTAGAACGTAAGAAATACGGTCAGAAGAAAGCCCGTAAGAAATTCCAGTTCTCTAAACGTTAATCTTATTACCGGATTGATTTCCGGGAAGTTCATTAAAAAATTAATTTTTTGTTGTTATTCTGTTCATGCCGGGCAGAAGTTAGTTTAGCATCTAAACAGCCAGGGCCATACTTAATAAAGTAGCCACCTGGATGTTGCTATCTCAACAGAACGTAAACTATTACAAAAATGGCAAACAAAGTAGAAGTAAAAGAATTACTTGATGCTGGTGTTCATTTTGGACACTTAACCAGACGTTGGAACCCAAATATGGCCCCATATATTTATATGGAGCGTAACGGAATCCACATCATCAACTTATATAAAAGTGCTGCTAAAATGCAGGAAGCAGGTGATGCTCTTGCTAAGATCGCAGCAAGCGGAAGAAAGATCCTTTTCGTAGCTACAAAGAAACAAGCGAAAGAGATCGTTGCTGAACAAGCTGAAAAGGCAAACATGCCTTATATTACTGAGCGTTGGCCTGGTGGTATGCTTACAAACTTCGTAACTATTCGTAAAGCTGTTAAGAAAATGGCTTCTATTGATAGAATGAAGAAAGACGGAACTTTTAACTCTCTTTCTAAAAAAGAGCGTCTTCAGGTAGATCGTCTTAGAGCTAAGCTAGAAAAGAACTTAGGTTCTATCTCAGACATGTCAAGACTTCCAGCTGCGCTTTTCGTTGTAGATACTACACGTGAGCACATCGCGATCAAAGAAGCACAAAAACTAAACATTCCAATTTTTGCGATGGTAGATACCAACTCCGATCCACGTGAGGTTGATTATCTAATTCCATCTAACGACGATGCTTCTAAATCTATTAGCAAAGTTGTTTCTTATGTTGCAGATTCTATCGTAGAAGGTCTTTCTGAAAGAAAGTCTGAAAAGGCTACCAAGAAGAAAGAAGAAAAAGCTTCAAAAGAAGGAAAAGAAGACAAAGCTCCTAAAGCCAAAAAGGAGAAGAAAGCTGAAGTTCCTTCAAAAGATGCCGAAGACAAAAAGGCAATGAAAGAAGCTAAGAAAGATGTAAAGCTTGAATCTAAGAGTGAAACTTTAGATAAAGCTAAATCGTCTAACGAAGAAGAATAAAATAACGTTTTCATAAAATCTAAAAGTCGTTTAGTTTCTTTCTTTATAGTGAGTTTCTAAACGACTTTTTTAAATAAAAGACAATATTATGGCTAAGATAACCGCCGCTGAAGTAAATAAATTAAGAAAAGCTACTGGTGCAGGAATGATGGACTGCAAGAAAGCATTAGTTGAAGCTGAAGGTGATTTTGATGCTGCAATCGAATTGCTACGTAAAAAAGGTCAGAAAGTTGCTGCAAAGAGAGCAGACAGAGACTCTTCTGAAGGAGCTGCTATCGCACAGGTAAATGAAGATAACTCTAAAGGAGTTATTATTTCTTTGAATTGTGAGACCGACTTCGTTGCTAAAAATGATGATTTCATCAAAATGGCAAATGATTTCGCTGAAATGGCTCTTAACTATTCTTCTAAAGAAGATTTCTTAAAAGCAGATTACAACGGGATCTCTGTTGAAGACAAACTTACAGAGCAAACAGGAGTTATCGGTGAGAAGATCGAGATCGGTGCATTCAGAACAATGGAAGCTCCTTTCGTAGGATCTTACATCCACGCTGGTAACAAGATCGCTGTTCTTACAGGTCTTTCTAAAAATGTTGAAGGAGCTGAAGAAGCTGCTAAAAACGTATCTATGCAAGCTGCAGCTATGAACCCGGTTGCTCTTGATGAAAAAGGTGTTGACCAGGCTACAATCGACAAAGAGATCGAGATCGCTAAAGATACTTTGAGAGAAGAAGGGAAGCCAGAAAACATGCTTGACAAGATCGCTCAGGGAAAACTTCAGCGTTTCTTTAAAGACAACACTTTGGTACACCAGGCGTATATCAAAGACAACAAGCAAAGCGTTGCACAGTATGTTAAGTCTGTAAACGGTGACCTTACAGTTGTAGGATTTGAAAGAGTAGCTTTAGGATAAGCTAATTCTATTATAGACTCAAAAAAGAGGTTTGATTCATTTAGAACCTCTTTTTTTATACCCATCATCTTGTTTCGTCAGGCTGAACTTGTTTCAGCTTCTCAACAGATCCTGAATCGAGTTCAGGAGGATGTTAAAAGTCATTTCGAAGAAGCAAAGCGATTGAGAAATTTCTTAAAAAGAAGCTTTCAACTCACAGGAGATCTCTCCCAAAGATCGAGATGACATTTATATTGTCATTTTGAGCGCAGTCGAAATATGACACCATTTCTAAAAATTAATACTTTTACAGCATGTCCAGTCAACCCTTCAAATTCAAACAATTCAGCTTAGATCAGGATCGTTGCGCGATGAAAATTGGCACCGATGGAGTTCTTCTTGGAGCATGGTCCTCTCTTGAACACAATCCTGAAAGCATTCTTGATATCGGAACCGGCACCGGATTAATTGCATTGATGCTGGCTCAAAGATCTGATGCCGAATTAATAGATGCACTGGAAATCGAGGAGAATGCTTATGAGCAGTCTGTGGAGAATTTTGAAAAGAGTGACTGGGGCGACCGCCTTTTCTGCTATCATGCCGGATTTGATGAATTTGTAGAGGAAATGCAGGAGGAAGAGAAATATGATCTCATTATTTCCAACCCACCCTTCTACTCTGAAGATTATAAGACCGGAAATGATAACCGGGACCAGGCACGTTTTGCTGATGCACTACCTTTATCTGAAATGATCGAAGGAGCCTCTCTCCTACTTTCAGAAACTGGTCGTTTTGATATTATCATTCCATTTTCAGAGGAAAGTAATGCTCTGGAAATCGGAAAAACTCATGGATTATTTCCGCATAAAATAACGAGAGTAAAGGGGACGGAATCTGCACCTATAAAAAGGAGTCTTATTAGTTTCGGTTTCGAAAATAGGGATCCTAAAGTGGATGAACTCATTTTGGAGATCTCCAGACATAATTATACAGAAGAATTTAAGGATCTGGTCAAAGATTTCTACCTGAAATTATAATTTACCAACGTATCCCTATCCCTTTTTCGAAGAATATGTAAATAAATTTCCGAAATACAGGTAGACCGATTTTTTCAATCGGGATGCCGCGGAAATTTATTTACGATTTTTGGCCTAAGCCAAAAAATTCCTTGAAAAAGGCGTCTTTTTCTTTGCTTCGTTTCTTTTGGACGAGCAAAAGAAATGAAGAACCAATAATTATTGCTTGAAGATAAAATTCTACATACCTGAAAATCAACGGTAGGCAAGATTCATTTTAAAAAAACCTGTGAGGTAATAGAAACCTCACAGGTTAAAAAATAAAAGATTGCTTCTCATTAAAGACTTGGTTACATTTGTTGGAAACACTACACAAATGAAACCAGATCTATTTCAGGCTCCTGATTATTACAATATTGATGAGCTTTTGACCGATGAGCATAAAATGGTTCGCGACGCCACCCGTGAATTCGTTAAGCGTGAAGTTTCACCAATTATAGAAGAGGCAGCTCAAAAAGCTGAATTTCCAAAACAGCTTATTAACGGATTAGCCGAAATTGGTGCTTTTGGACCTTATATCCCGGAAGAATATGGCGGAGCCGGATTAGACCAGATCTCTTATGGTTTGATCATGCAGGAAATAGAACGTGGTGACAGCGGAATTCGCTCTACAGCTTCGGTACAATCCTCCCTAGTGATGTACCCTATTTTTAAATATGGAACTGAAGAGCAGAAAAAGAAATTTCTTCCAAAATTAGCTTCAGGTGAATTTATAGGATGCTTTGGGTTGACGGAACCAGATCACGGTTCCAATCCCGGCGGGATGACTACGAACTTCAAAGATAAAGGAGACCATTATTTACTTAATGGAGCAAAAATGTGGATCTCGAACTCTCCATTTGCAGATATCGCGATCGTTTGGGCTAAGAACGAAGAAGGAAGAATACATGGTTTGATCGTTGAACGAGGAATGGAAGGTTTTACCACTCCCGAAACTCATAATAAATGGTCACTCCGAGCCAGTGCTACGGGAGAACTGATTTTCGATAACGTAAAGATACCGAAGGAAAACCTGATGCCAAATAAAACTGGTTTAGGAGCGCCACTTGGCTGTCTTGACTCTGCACGTTACGGGATCGCCTGGGGAGCTATTGGAGCAGCTATGGACTGCTATGATAATGCCTTAAGATATGCCAAGGAAAGAGAACAATTTGGTGTTCCAATCGCTTCAAAACAGCTTCAGCAAAAGAAACTGGCAGAGATGATCACTGAGATCACCAAAGCTCAGCTAATGGCCTGGAGATTGGGAACCTTAAGAAATGAAGGTAAGGCAACTTCAGCTCAGATATCGATGGCCAAAAGAAATAATGTGGAGATGGCTATTAAGATCGCCCGAGAAGCAAGACAGATACTAGGCGGAATGGGAATTACCGGAGAATACAGCATTATGCGCCATATGATGAACCTGGAAAGTGTGATCACATATGAGGGTACTCATGATATTCACCTTTTGATTACCGGGATGGATATTACAGGACACGCTGCTTTTTAATTTCTATTATTATGAAAAAAGTTCATTTTCAAATAGAGATCAATTGCCCCAAAGAAAAGGTGTTTTCAATAATGCTGGACAAGGAACATTACCGGGAATGGACGGCTTTATTTAACCCAACCTCACATTATGAAGGTACATGGGAAGAAGGCAGCAAGATCGTGTTCCTGGGTGAAACTGAAGATGGAGAGAAAACCGGAATGCGAAGCCAGATCGAAAAGTTTGAACCTAATAAGGTTATAAGCATTAAGCATCTGGGCATGTTCGAGAAAGGCAAGGAAACTCCTTTTGAGCAAGAACTTTACGAGATTTACTATTTTGAAGAAAAAGCCGGATCAACCTTGCTAAAAGTGGAAATGGATACTGAAGATGCCTGGATCGAATACTTCGGAAAAGCCTGGCCTAAAGCGCTTCAGAAATTAAAAGAAGTCTGCGAAAGTAATTGCTAGATTTAGACCAGATCAAAACAGGGGCAACGTTTACAACGCTTGCCCTTTTTATATTTTTCACAGCATTCTTTCTTTAATGGTTTTGGTTTTTTAGCCGTAACACCATCAACCATCAGATAATCTTTAGATTTATTGGAATAGAACACGATCACATTTATGTTATTGATAATTTCAATGGCCATATTTTTAATTTACCTCAAAAGGCTGATTTTCTGAGTTAAACAAGCTATAAAAACCTTCTAAGATTTTCTAAATAGTAGTTCAGATTTTACCTTTGCCAAAAATTTTAAATAAATATGATCAAAGAGATAAACGAAAGTTTAGAACCTCTAACCAACCAGTTAATAAATCATCCACTATATAAAAAGATAAATACCCCCGAACAGCTTCAGGTTTTTATGGAGCATCATGTGTTCGCAGTCTGGGACTTTATGTCTCTGCTTACCTCATTGCAGGAGATACTTACAAAAACCACAAATCCTTGGTTACCTGTTGGAGATCCTGAAATAAGATACCTTATCAATGAGATCGTTCTTGCTGAAGAAACCGATATCAATATACACGGTAAAAGGCAAAGCCATTTTGAAATGTACCTGGATGCTATGCAAGCTTCTGGAGCCAACAAGACCAAAATTGAAGATTTTTTATTGCAGGTTAATCACGGTACAGATATTTTTCTAATTATCGCTACCAGCAAATTGCCAATAAGCGTAAAGCAATTCCTTAAGCAGACTTTCGAGGTTGTGTACTCCAGAGAACCTCACAAGATCGCCTCTGCCTTCACTTTTGGTCGCGAAGGCCTTATTCCGGATATGTTTACCTCAATCATTGAGAAAATTCAGAAGAACTTCCCAGAAGATGATCTAAGCCTTTTCAAATATTATTTCGACAGACATATTGAATTGGATGCAGATGAACACGGACCAATGGCCTTTAAAATGGTAGAAGATCTTTGCGGAAATAATGAGAGAAAATGGGCAGAGGTCAAAGAAACCGCTACCAGATCTTTAGAAACCAGGTTGAAACTTTGGGATGGGATCGAAGCTGAAATTGAAGCTAAGACTAAACTGGAATACGCTTAGTTTAGAATGCTTGGCTTAGCTCGCGGTGACTACAAAAAAAACCTGAACTTTACGGTTCAGGTTTTTTATAAATCTTATTTGAATCATTATTCTGATGCAGGAGCGATCTTTACCTCTAGGCCATCAAGTCCCTGAGTTATGGGAATCTGGCAACTAAGCCTGCTATTATCCTCTACAAAAAACGCCTGATCCAGCATATCTTCTTCTTCATAACTCTTCTCTGGCAGCATATGCTCAAAATTCAGCATATAACACTGACATGAAGCACACATAGCCATTCCGCCACAAATACCAATTGTTCCTTCAGGAGCTAGTTCATAAGAACGGATCACCTCCATAAGGTTCATATTCATATCTGTTGGAGCATCTACGGTATGAGCCTCACCTTCGCGATCTATGATTGTAATTTTTACGTCAGACATTTTTATAATATATCAAATCTCGTCATTCTGAATTTATTTCAGAATCTAATAGAAGCTGAAACAAGTTTAGCTTGACGGTAATTTTAATTTATACTTTTTACTACTTCTTTTTTCGCCTCTTTCTTACTTCCGTCGAACCCACTTACACCACTTACTGTAGTATACTTCATCACGTATTTCTTATCCGGATTTATACGTTGGTAAGCGCTTTGACACATGATAGCAGCTTCATGGAACCCACATAGTATAAGCTTCAGCTTTCCTTTATAGGTATTCACATCACCTATGGCATAAATTCCAGGAATGTTAGTTTGATAATCGTATGCATTATCAACCTTTATAGCATTCTTTTCGATCTCAAGACCCCAGTTTCCAATAGGCCCAAGCTTTGGAGAAAGTCCGAAAAGAGGAATAAAATAATCAGTTTCCTTAACTTCTTCTTCCCTGGCTTTATCCTTGTGACGAATTACCACAGAATCAAGCTCATCATCACCTTTCAAATCGACTACCTCAGCATCTGTAATAAGATTGATCTTTCCAATTTTTGAAAGCTCTTCAACTTTTTCAACAGAATCTAAAGCGCCGCGGAAATCTTTTCTTCTGTGTACCAGTGAAACTTCAGAAGCTACATCGGCAAGGAAAATACTCCAGTCTAAAGCTGAGTCTCCTCCACCAGCGATAACAACCTTTTTATCTCTATATACTTCAGGATCCCTTATAATATAAGCAACACCCTTATCCTCATAGGTTTTAATAGAAGGAATAGGGGGTTTTCTCGGTTCAAAACTACCAAGACCACCAGCGATCACAACTACCGGAGCGTGATGCTTAGTACCTTTACTGGTAGTTACTATAAAACTTCCGTCATCCTGCTTATCGATGGTTTCAGCTCTTTCTCCTAAAGTAAAACCAGGCTCGAAAGGTTTGATCTGTTCCATCAAATTATCCACAAGATCACCAGCCAATACTTCAGGGAATCCTGG
>CBDTXN010000103.1:0-10761 GCA_965364455.1 uncultured Flavobacteriaceae bacterium | reverse complement strand
CTTGTCGCTCCTAAATCCTGACTCCCGGCGTCGATTCATGATTTTCTATTTTAAGAATTTGTTGAGTTATGGCCGCAATTGAATAAGGCAATAATTTGACCTCAATCACTACCGTTATAAATAACGAAAAACCAGGTTTAAATTAGCAAAAAATTGGTTTCAAGTAGATTAAATTAAACCTTATCCAGATATTTATCTGAAATCTCTGAAGATCTGGGGTTTTCTACTCCCACTTGGAAATTTCAATTTGGTTATTTCTTCAATCGCCAAAGTTCGAATTTCCGGAGTTACATTCAGCCGCGATCTGAAATGATCTTTCAATTCTTCAAGTTCTAAGATGGAATTAGGTATGATCACCTGCAAACAGTCATTATTGAATTGGTCCAGCCTGACTTCAATTATGAAGGAATCAATTTTTCCGTATGCGTTTAGCACTTCAATTATATGCTGTGGATACAGGCTTGTTCCTTTAAGCTTTATTTTCTGTTGTTTCCTGCCAATTACGGGACCTAACCTCAATGTGTTTCTTCCGCAATTACAAGGCGAATCGTAATATGACATCATATCGCCAGTGGCAAACCTTAGTAAAGGCATTGTTTGAGTTCTCAAAGGCGTTACAACCAGTTCCCCTATTTCACCAGGTTTTACCTGTTCTCCATTTTCATTCAAAATTTCCGCATAAATAAGATCTGCAGGAACATGATTTCCTTGATGCTCGGGGCATTCAGAAAATGCGGTAGACATCTCGGTAGACGCATAAGTTGAAAATAGCTGGATATCCCATAATTCAGTGATCTTTTTACCCAATGCATTAAGCTCGAAATTCTGATCTCTTAAAGGCTCCCCTATACATATCGCAGCCTTTACTGAATAATTCCTGTAATCAATATCATTGTCTTCGGCATACTGGATCATTTTTAAAAGAAATGATGGTACAGCGACCAGATAATTGGGGTTAAATCTTTCAATACTTTCCCACTGCAGCTGAGGCAAACCACTACCCGTTCTTATAATTCCTGCCCCAAGTTTTCTTAAACCTAAGAAATAAGCCATACCAGCCATAAATCTTCTATCCAGCGTTGTAGTGATCTGTACTTTATCTTTTTTGGTTAAGCCAGCCATTTTAAAAGACCGAAATTCATTCTCGGCCAATCTATTAAGATCTGCATCATTCAGGGCAAAGTTCACCGGACTTCCTAGCGTTCCGGAAGTAGTTACAAAATCGATAATATCATCTTCAGGAACAGCGATAAAATCTGAATTATATTTCTGCAACTCCTCTTTTGAAGTAACCGGAATCTTATGAAGATCTTCAAATGATTCGAAATCTTTCAGACTTATATTATGCTTTTTAAAGATCTCTTTATAGTAAGGTGAGTTTTCCAGGGTATATTTCAATTGCTCTTTAAACAATTTCCATTGTTCAGTCTTTATTAGATCTGGGTTTTGAAAAGAGAGAGCACTCATATTAAAGTTTTCTATAGCTTTTTTTGATCATTTTTTCAATCATTTCAACATCAGGAAGCGTTGTAACTTCCCTATTTCTGGCCTGTTTAAAATGAATTACAGCATTCTTATAGTCTTCATGATTGTAATAGATCTTACCGGCAAGAAACCAGGACTCCCAGAAATCAGGATTCAATTTCACCAATTTTCGGGCATCCTCCTTCGATATAGAAATATCATTAGACATTTTAACCTTAACTTCGTTTTCCAATCTCCGGAACGCTTCGTATTCCTCGAAAATCTTAGTATTTAAAAAATCACTTTCTGGAATATTCTCAGCAGAACTGGCAACAGTAAGATCCACCAGGCCATTTTCAAATCTATCAAAAACCTCTTCCAGGTCATAGGCTACAAATTCACCCAATTGGTAAGGATTTGAAGAAACCCAAACTTTTCTCTCCTTTGGTTTAAAAACTATACCGTGATGTGCCAGAAGTTGGTTTATTGCCTTTTCATTACCATAACCTATTTTTTCATCTTCAAGGCCTTTCATATTTCTCAAAATGCCTACAGCTTCTTCCGGGGTTATTTTATCAGTAGCTGAAACCAGTTCCTGCATACGGTCAAAGCGATATTTGGAATGACTTTCTTCTATGGTTTTCAAATTTCGATCATCATCCAGGTATGCCTCACTTTGGAAGTGGTTACTACAGATCAATTGATTTGAATTTTCCACTTCATAAACTCCAAAGTTACCTGGAGAAACTTCGATCAACACCGCTTTTCGTTCATCTCCACTACCAACCATTATCGACTCAGAAACAAATACTTCCCTTTTCCTGGCAATTTCAATTGCTTCTGAAATACTGGAAGCATATTGAAGAATTTCCCTGGACACGAGACTTATAGGAGTTTTTGCCAGAATGGGCATTTTAGATTTACCTGCATTGATGGTTACTGTAATGCCTTTTTCATTCATACCGCTAACGGCACCTATAAACCCGCCCCAGGTGTACATCATAAATTTGTTTCCGGAATCTGGATTAATAAAGGCTGCTATCTTTTGCTCTCCAAACTCATCACCAGCATAGAAATCAAAATTACGCCCTAATAACAACTCCCCATCAAGGGTTTTGGAATCCCATGCGGCGAACGAGGTACAGCCAACCAGCATTAGGTCCTGCAAAGCATGGCCAATATCATGCGCACCGTGAAAATAAAGCATCCTAACATATCCTGGTGCGAAATCGTCATATCGCTCCAAACCATACCGGGAAACACCATAAATCTCCTGTTTATACTCCTCAGAGACATGCTGGTACATTTTTCGATTAAACCATGATACAACAGATTTTAAAAATCCCCGGTAATTATTTGAAGGGACCATTTCCTGAAGCTTATTCATAAAAGCTATCTCCTGGTGATGAATGAGCTCCCGTGTAAGACTTCCGTTGGCAACTCCCCTTTCCAAAGCATCGCCTTCCAGATAAAGTTCCCAAATGCCCTGCTCGTTTTGAAAAAGCTGATTATTTCCTAAACTGTAGAATTTATCGTTATGCTTTATTCTTGCTGTATCAATCTTTTTCAATTGGGATACATCAGGTCTTTGCTGCATAGATCTTTTAACTCCACATGAAGAGAAAGCTAGAAAAGTCAATAATATTGGCACAAACCCTAATCTCATTTATTCCGCCTTTCTGTACACATGAATATTATTCTGACGATAGATGATCTCAAAATTAAGATCCAACAGCCATCTTTTTGGAAAATCAGAATCCATAAAAATTACCTTCTCGGCCCTTTTATTAATAACTTCCCTCAGAATTTCCTCTTCCTCATAATTACCATAAATAACATAAACCTGGGTTTCCGGTAGATCATCCAGACTTTGATAAAATGAAAGACCGGCTGTGACAGATCTACCAACGCTTTCGGCTATGGAAATGGAATTCTGATCCCTCTCAAAACCATGAATAGCTGATTTTTCAAATTTATAGGAAAGGAAAAGTGGAATTATACCGTAACCGGAATTTATTACACTAATACTTTCGCCATTTTCAATATATCTGCTAACCCGCAGATTTTTCTCTCTTATTTTTCTGAAATTCTTTTTAACCTCTGGATATACCGACTTGTACCTATAATTATCCAAAACAGCTCTTTTCCGGTATAATTTCTCGCTTTCGCTTTTTGTAATTCTTCCTTTGAAATCACCCAACCTTTTAAGGTAAAGTGGTGCCTTTCCGCTTTCAACCCTGGTTAAAATTAATTTTCTGAAAATTGCTCTTTGCAAAACAAAACTTACGGTAACAGCAGTTAAAACACCTATAATAGAAATTACAGAAACAGACCTTAAGGCTGGATGTTGAGCGAAAATGAGGGCACCCATTCCAAGTAAGGTGGTTATTACTGAAATTAGAATTGAAGTTTGATACGTCCTTAATTCATAACTTCCTTTTTCATACTCATTTAAACAGGCGTTGGTAATAAAAATACTATAGTCAAGCCCAAGTCCGAAAATAAAAGTAGAAATAATGATATTCAGAATATTGAATTCAATATCCAAAACTACCATGATCCCTAGGGCACAGATCCAGGTTACAGCTATTGGTAAGAGAGTAAACAGACTTATTTCCAGGTTTCGGTAAGATATGAGCAGTACAATGAAAACTGCTAATACTGAAGTTAAGATCAGCCTATTGAAATCTGACCTTAAATTTCCAAGGAAATTCTGGTTCATTGCTTTCCGATCTAATGCAAAAATACCTGGCTCATCAGCAAAATAGGAGATGAACTCATCTGTTTTTTCTTCTTCTAAACTTACTGTACTGGTAACAGTAGCCAACTGCTCACCTTCAGATATAAAATCATTTAAATATAGTGAGCCGGCCTCCTTATAGTCGTTCAGACCAATGGTTTTAAAATCTTTCTGTATCAGGTCATAAAATTCATTGAAAGTAGCCGCACGAAAACCAAATCTTTCAGAAATATTCATAAGGTTATCCTTCAAGCTGTCTTTCTTCGAGGGTGTCCAGAAGGAATTCCAGTTCTGTATTTTCTCATCCTGGGTTGTGGTGGAATGGATCACTCCTCCAATACTGCTGTAATTCTGAATGAGGCCTTCGTTTTCAAAATCCTGCAGCCTTTGATATAATTTATTGTTTTGTAAAAGAGCCTCGTCCACAGTATTGCCATAAGAAACCATATAAATACTTTTACCGGTTCGACCGGCCAGAGATTCGACTTCCTGCTCCAGCTTCTTAATTTCCGGTGGCTCATAGTTCAATTTGGACAAATCACTATTAAAATCCACTTTGTTGAAAAAGAAAAGCGAGATTATAAATATCGCCACAACCGCAAACAATAAAGGTTTAACCTTTGAATAATCTACTGCTGCTACCTTATCAAGAAAAGTCTTTCTTTCGACTTCTTTTTTTCCAGGATTATAAAATAGTGGTATTAGGATAAGGGCAAAAATGGAAGAAAGAAGAACACTTACAGCCGCAAAAATTCCCAAATCATTTAAGGCTTCACTGCGTACAAATATCAGACAAAGGAAAGCGATGGCCGTGGTCACACTACTCATTAGGACAGGCTTCGTTATGTCTCTATAGAGATGTTCTACGTTTCTGTTATTTCTGAAATGAGTTAAAATATGCAGTGCATAATCCAGGGTAACTCCTAAAAGAATTGCTCCTATCCCCAAAGAAATTGCTGAGACACTTCCTTTAAATATGCTTAATACAGCTATAGCTGTTATCCCTGCAAGGATACTAGGTAAAAATAATAACAGCGGCACATAGATTTTCCGGTAAAAGAATACGAGCAAGAGCAAAAGTAAACTTACCGCTATTCCCATGGTAAGGCGAATATCCTTTTTAATACGGTCAGCATTCGCCAGGGAATACAAAACTCCGCCAAAATAGCTAGCTTCCACACTCGGATAATCATTATTAAGACCAGTTACTGTTTTCTCAAGAGCAGCAATAAACTTTTCATTCCTGTTTGTTTCCGAAGCAGGAATTGCCGGTTTCAAAAGGAGAATTATATTCTGCCTGTCCTCTGTTATCAGGTAATTTTTGTAAATACTGAAATCATCACCAACCTGCAGCTCCTGAAGTTTAGCCAGGCCAAGCCTGGTGAAATTCAGGGGATCTTTTAGAAAGTAATCTTTAGTTACAAAACCCGTTGGAGACATTAGCTGCCTATATCCAGATTCGAAGGTTTGCTTCAGACTATCAGGATATATTCGATTGTCGATTTTTTTATAATCCTGATCTTCCAGGAAAACAGGAAGGTTACGGTATACAAAATTATAGATCTCGTTAAGATCTTTCTCGGGAAGTTTGCCTTTAACCTCCAGGATATAATCTGAAAAATCACTTTCTAAGATACCAGTGAGTTCATTCGCGTATAGCACCAAAGAGTCTGGATGAACCTCTGCAGATTCTGCTGATATGCTCAGGATAAGATTATCTGAAAAATCAACCTCTTTGAGAATGGTTTTTAGGGTCTTCTGTTTTTTTCCGGAGGGAATAAGCTTGGTAATATCTTCTTCAAAATGAATATTCCAGGCAAAAAAAGAAACGATCAGTGTGTACAAAAACAGTATTGAAAAACCTATGATCTTATGGTTTTTCAAATAGTTATGAATATTGAAGAAAGCTTTATGCATTAAGGTTTCACCACCTGCTTTTGGTTAAAGACCGAAAATAAAAAATAAAATACAATCCACAGACTAATCGCCACTACAATCGCCAGCGCAAAACTCCCCATTATATATTGCCATAGGCCCATAAATACATCGGTTCCAGAGTCAAAATTGTGAAGTTTTAGCTTCCAATCAAAACCATTTCCCGTAATAAAAGATCCAGCCTGATAACTGGCGTAAATTATAAAAGGAATAAAAGGTGGTATACTTATATTCGAGAATAAAAAGGCTATAACCTTATTTAATTTAAAAACTGCGGCCAGCGTAAAAACCAGCAAAGTGTGAATTCCCCAAAACGGAGACAATCCCACAAAAACACCTAAAGCAATAGCGGCTGCTTTTTTATGTGCAGGTTCCTGACTTTTAATGATATCTTCTTTCCAGAATCTTTTAAAACCTTTACTCTTAAAATCCTGGTATTTATTACGCGGATGGATATAGAAGAAACTCACTAAGACAAACCACATATAAAGCAGGACTATTCTAACTATATCCCAGAAAGGTCGAAAATGGGTTACCCTCTCTCCTTCCTGGTAAAGCACCTTAATTGGAATGTTCTTCACTTCAGCTTTCTTCCAGGATGCTTTTACCAGAACCTCGATCTCTAATTCAAATTTCCAGGTAATGAGTTTTAGGGAATTGATAAGCTTAACCGGATATAAGCGATATCCGCTCTGGGTATCATGAAGCTCGATACCGGTTACAACAAGAAACCAGAAATTTGAAAAACGGTTTCCCTTACTGCTTTTTCCGGGAATTCCATCCCGACCCATATTTCGATCTCCAACCAGCAATAATTCAGGATCACCTATTTTTCTTGACTCTAATTCAGTTAGAAATACATCCAGATCATCTGGATAATGCTGCCCATCTGAATCTATCGTAATAGCGTGGTCGTAACCTAATTCTTCGGCGTGATCAAATCCGGTCTTAAGAGCCATTCCTTTTCCTTTGTTTTCAGGATGTACTTTAAGATGTAAATCAGGATGCTTTTCAAGTATCTTTGAGGTGGAGTCCGTAGAACCATCATTAATAATAATGATACTTCTTGTATATAGTTTTAAATCGGTTAAAAAATTCTCAAGTGAATGTGCATTATTGTAAGTAGGTACAATTACGCAGCAGTTAAGATCTTCAAATCTCCTTTGAAAAACCGGCTCTTTAATCACTATAATAAAATTTACTGCAAAAGTATTATTAATTCAGGCAGGAACATAACAGAAATAAAGAATTAGCAGGCCTTATATAAGGAGCTAATCTTAAGAACGATACCTAGTTTGTTCTTAGCTATTCCTTTAAGTTTAATGAATTCTCCAGATTCAGTTAGATTAGATTCAAGGATAAGTTCATCATCCTGCGTAGGATCGAAAACGGCGGTAAATTTCACATTATCTGCCCTAACCAATTGAAGTTTTTTATCGAAGATCCTTTCTGCTTCTTCCTTAAAAAGCTGCATTAAAACAACACCAGGTGTTACAGGTCTTCCGGGAAAGTGACCTTTATAAATTTCATGTTCCTTATTAACCTTTATGGTGGTTACTGCATCATCTCCCGCAAGAGTGGTATTGGAAACTTTATAAAAGCCTTCTAGAATCATAAGCGTAATTTAGAGAGGCAAGATACTTTAGTTTTGAAAAACTGAAGAAGGAATAGGCTCATTAATTTTGATATTCTTCATGAATATCTCGGTATAATCGCCAGATGGATCTATCAATCTAACCGATCTAATAAGATGCTCAGAATTAAAATTGATCCATATTTCCTGAAACATCCCTCTAAGGTTTTGATCTTTAGGAATAATGAGAGCTTTTACATTATTCCCGGAATGATGGTAAGTAATATCGAAATCCTTATCGGCCATCAAAATCTTTCCGTTCACGCTACCAGCTACAAGTTCGCCCATTTTATCAAATAGCTTGTTTGAAGAAAGATCTACTTCAGAAGGCTGACCTTCTTCCAGGATATAAAGTTTGGAGTCTTTAAAAAGAAGTTGATAATCGTAAGGCCTGGTGTATTCCCACTTGAGTGTATTCGGGGATTTGTAATAAACCTTTCCCTGGCTTTCGGGACTTTCATCCATCATTTTCATATGCTTGGTCTGGGAAAATTCAGCATAGAAATTATCAATATCATTAGATTTTTGAAGGACGCTTGTTTTAAAAGCCTGCTGTTCTGAAGTATTTAAAGCGCCATTCTGGGCTAGCATATTTATGCTAAAAAGAAAAATGAAAAGTTTAATTATACGCATGAATCTCAAATAATTTATCGGGTCTTACGGTACTTAATTTACGTTGTTCTAGAATTACCAATAACTGTTCCAATATGTTAGCTGTTTTTGGCATATTATCGTGTAAGAGAATAAGATCACCACTCTTTAGATCCCTGGTAATTCTATCAATGATCTTTTCAGGAGCCCTGGTCACTGCATCATATGGCCTAACATTCCAGCCAATAACCTGATGTTTTGATTTTTGCAGAGCCCTCTTGGTCTTAGGGTTTATGATACCGAATGGAGGTCTAAATAAATTTAATTTAACCCCTCCTATTTCTTCAGCAACCTGATCACATTTTTCGATCTCCTTCAAAACAGATCTGCTGCTAAGAAAACCCATTTTCCTGGTATGGGAATATGTATGATTCCCTACAATATGCCCTCTTTTAATGATCTCCTTAAAGATTTCAGGATGTTTCCTGATATTTTTACCTATACAAAAGAAGGCAGCCCTGACATTATATTTATCTAGAATATCGAGAATCTTTAGGGTGTTTTCCACTGGCCCGTCATCAAAACTTAAAGCTACCGCATTTTCAGGATAATCTGGATTACGGTTATAAGCTTTTACGAAAAAGTTGAATTGAACATTAGTGGATAGAACCAGCATCAAGATCGCATAAACAAAAGCGATCACAATTACAGGCCAGAATGACCATATCTCTTTATAATATAATGCAATTGCAAAGATGATTGCAACTACAAACAGGGTTTTAATCAGTTTAAAGATCAAAGGCTTTGTAAAAGAGTTAGTCCGTGGTTTCTACCCAGGTATTGATTATAGATCAATATCTTACGATGGTCATCGCAATTTAAGCTATTCAGTTTAAATATCTCAGGAATCCTTTTCTCTTTAAGAATTCTTGATGCCAGCCAGAATGCATATGAGGAAACAGAATTATTTTCACCTACAAGGTGTTTAAATCCTACCTGGCATTTCTCAGAGAATAAACCTTGCTGCAATTCTTTATAATAATGCTCAAATCTTGCATCTCCATTTTTTCCCAATATTATTGCATCTATTTCAGATACTGAAGTATTATTACTTTCCAGAAATTCTTCAATTTTGGAGTTAAGATGCCCAAATTGGACATGATTAAAAATCTCAACATCCTGTACTTTCGCATAGGAATTATCATTTCTCTGAACCCCAATTGAAAAGAAAGCAGCTGATTCTGAAATTATCGTTCCTGCGGTATCAGAATTAAAAAGGTCAAGATTATTGATATTTTCACCCTTTATCTGTCTGTCCAGTTTTTGAAATCCGGTGAACCCTTTTGAGGTTTCATCAACTCCACCTACCAGGATATTCCGTACTTCCTTGCCATCCATTTGTAACATTGCATCCATTAATGCACTTTCAAAAGAAACAGAATTTTGGGTAAAGGTCATATTATGGCCTTTGCAATTAAGGTTAAGAGCGATCTGTCCTCCTACAGTATTATGTGTGGACTGAATAAAAGAAGTTGGGCTTAACAGGCTTTCTTCAGATTCCAGCAGGTTTTCCATAAACTTTTCTGTATCCTGCATACAGCCCTGCCCGGTTCCCACCAGTATAGCATCAGGTATTTGAATATTTGCCTCTTTTAAAGCTTTATTAGAACAGTAAAGCCCCATTTTCACTGCCTTGGACATTCTTCTAAGCATCATTGGCTTTATAAGCGACTTATAATCCTGGTTTAAGCTCAGCAGAATATTTTCTCTATACGAGATTGGTTGTGCCGCATCAAAGATATCTTCAGGCTGCGCAGAAACAGATGATATACCGTTTACATACACCCTACTCATCTTTCTGAAAAATTAATGAAGTACAGTTTCCTCCGAATCCGAAGGAATTTGAGAGCACAGTTTTTACTTTCTTTTCCCGGAGTCCTGTAACAGGATTTAAACCAGTTTCTTCCATTTTTGAGTTAAAGTTCAGATTAGGAAAAATTTGTCCTTTTTGAATAGCAAGTAAACTGAAAATAGCTTCAATAGCACCCGCCGCTCCCAGGGTATGACCGGTAAAGCCTTTAGTAGAGCTAAATTCCGGAATTTGTTCGTCAAAAATTCTTTTTAAGGCCACACTTTCAGAAAGATCATTGTTTCTGGTTCCCGTGCCATGAGCGTTTATATAGTCAATTTCAGAACTTGAAATTCCAGCTTTTTTCAAAGCCTTGGAAATTGCCAGAAATGCTCCTTCCCCATTTTCTGAAGAGGCGGTTTGGTGGAAAGCATCATTGGCATTTCCATATCCTGAAACACGCCCCAATATGGTTTTTTCTTTAATACAAGCTTCTGCCGCCAGGAGGAAAGAACCTGCTGCGTCACCTAGAGTCAAACCATCCCTCTC
>CBDTXN010000102.1:0-11210 GCA_965364455.1 uncultured Flavobacteriaceae bacterium | reverse complement strand
AAAATATTGAATGCAAAATCTTCATCGGGATCCTGAGTTTCTTTTTGATTTATCCTTTTGGCGCGCATCCATGCGCAAGAAGTTTTACCTACCCCTCGCGGACCGGTGAACAACAATGCCTGAGCCAGGTGATTGTTATTTATGGCATTAGCCAGGGTGTTAGTAATAGCCTGCTGGCCAACTACATCTTTAAAGGTTTGCGGCCTGTATTTCCTTGCCGATACTACGAAATGCTCCATCAAAAAATATTGAATTACAAATATAAAAATCACAGGCCTAAAGTCCAGTTTAGGAGGGCTTATTTATGAACAAATACGGGAAGAAGTCAACATAATTTAACTTACATTTGCCCCCGAAGCAGGCCGCCTTATCGTCCCGACATTATTTCGGGGAGGAAAGTCCGGACACCTTAGGGTAGCATAGTGGGTAACGCCCATCGGTCGTGAGATCAGGACCAGTGCAACAGAAAGGATGTACAGGTTAAGCTGTAGTGAAATCAGGTAAACTCTATGCGGTGCAATGCCATGTATACCGGTATTTAAGGATCACCCGTCCGTTGCCGGAGGGTAGGCAGCTAAAGATTAGTGGCAACGCTAATTTCAGATAAATGATAAGGAACCCGATCAATTATCGGGTGACAGAATCCGGCTTACAGGCCTGCTTTTTTCTTTTTTACCAATATATTCTGCAGAAAATCACTTTTTGAAATATAAATTTATTAGCTGAGATTTATAACTGTTAATTCTAATTGTTACCTAAGTTTCCCTTGGCCCAGACAAAGGCCTCTTCTTTATTATCGAATAATTCATAGGGAACAGGTGAGAAATTCTTTTCAAAATTTGCAGTTTTCAACCTTTCAATATTCTGGCTAACCACAGCAATACCCTTTAGGGTAAAGGTTTTAATAAGATCGATATAGATTATAGGATTGACGTTATAGTTATTTTTCCTATTCGCAATATAGACGAATCCTTTTTTTCCGAAATGATCAACACAAATATTCCTGAGTTGCTCTACATGATCTCGTTCGACGACAATGTTTTCTTTAATTGTAGAAATTACAACATAGTCATAGAATTCAAGTGTGCTAAAACTTAATTCCAGTTTTTTTAGAGGTAGGGTCATATCGAAAGGTAGCCATTATTCGAAGAAACTAAAAACTGAGCTACCGTATTTACGGCCTTCCCTGAAATGTTCAAGATCAGAAAGATCTGTATGCTTGGAATGTTCAATAATTAATTGCCCGTCTTCAAGGAGCAGATCATTTTCGAAAACAAGCCCGGCTATCTTTGCAAATTCATCTTTTTCAAGATTGTAAGGTGGATCGGCAAAAATTATATCTGCTTTTACCGAAGCTCTTTCCAGGTATTTAAAAACATCGCTTTTAATTGTCGTTATTGGAAAGTCCAGTTCTGCTGCAGTTTTTTTTATGAATTTCACACAATCATAATTGGCATCTACAGCAGTAATGTTTTCGGCTCCCCTGGCCGCAAATTCATAGGATATATTTCCGGTACCTGAAAAAAGGTCTAATATATTCAGTGAAGAAAGGTGGTAATAATTATTCAGAATGTTGAATAAGGCTTCTTTAGCAACATCGGTAGTCGGTCTTACAGGAAGCTTTCCAGGTGCAATAATTCTTCTTCCTTTATGTGTTCCTGAAATAATTCGCATTATAAAGATTTGATTAAAAGGTATTCTGAAATTTCTTCCTTTGGGGCAGCTTCCTCACTAAAAGTATATGGATGAAACGGGCCCATAAAAGAGATATTCTTAATATAATCCCAGGCCATTTTATACTCTTCAGAATCTTTATTTATGTCGCCTAACAGCACTAGATCAAAATTTTCAGGATCTAGTTTTAACTGTTCTGCGGTAAATAATAAATAGTATAAAAAGTCTTCCTTAGTATCGTATTCAAAACTATTTGCAAAGATAAGTTTACCGTTTTCTATAATGACCAGCTCATAAAACTTTTCATGTACATGAAGATAGGCTTTTGGCGCTGAATCATCTTTTAGCATGTCAAGAAATGACTTAATGAGAACGCTCATGCTGTGCATGTATTCAAATTCTCCATACCTGTCAAAGAAATAGTTGGTGATATTCGCATATGGAATATAGACGTTCACCATTTCTTCATTTATATTATCAAAGGCAATGAAATCTGTCTTTAATATACGGGTGTTGAATTTTAGGTAACTGGCAGCATTATTCTCATCAAATAAAGCCTGAGGAACAAGGCTGAAAAGTGAATTATTGAATATCAGGACTACCTCATCTACTTTTTGGTTAAGTTGATCTTCCTGTTCATAGATAATTTCAATCTTTGAAAGTATCTTAATGGGATCAAGTTGTTTTTCAAAATTTACTTTTTTGAAATAACTTATCGTACTGTCTCCCTTGTCTAGGATACAAAAAGAAAGTCCATTCAAGCTAACCTGAATGGACAGTTTCTTATTAGTATTTTTTTCTTTATTCGCTGTCTCCATACGTTTTTGGCCAGTTACCACTGGTATTGACCTCACTCATAGATCCTACGCTTATATATCTTCCGTTAACGTCATCTACAGACTGGATCTCATTTTCCTGAAGAACTAAAACTCTGTCCTGGTCATTTAAGATTTTTGCCTTGGCAACTTTAACTTCGAATACCGGTATTTGAGATTCTCCTTTTTGAATAGTACCTGCTTCAAGATCAAATTGACCATCCACACCATCAATAGGAATATTCATCATGTCACGGTATCTGCTTTCTTCTCCTTTAAATAAAGAATCTTTAACCGGCACAAACCCTAAAGTATCTACTACTACGCTCTCTATATACTGGTCTACACCATAGGTCTTTTTATATTCTTCGTCAAGGTAAGTAGTATCACGACGTTGAGTAATTGCAAATTCAGCTGTATCAAGGAATCTTACCAGGCTATCCCAGTTTCCTGCGAATTTACCAGTTACCTCTTTATGTGCTAATTCTGAAGCTCTGATATCCTTAAGGTTTTCGATAACCTTAGCGTATCTTTTCTCTTTAATCTTGTTAAATTGGATCGGTTCATAGACCGCGTTGAAAGTAAGATATGCCAGGAAGATAATCACCAACCAAAGAAGTATCTGTATTACAAATCTCATGCTTTAATAGTTTAGGTTTTAATTTGAAGGTTATTGGTTACACGCAAATCTACAACTTTTTTTTATTCGGAAAAGTTTCTGTCATAAAAATCCCTTCTTATCTTTGAGATTTTATGCACTTTCTATGGAAAAAACCACTCCGGATTCCTTTTTCAAATTACTTCTAGATGACCTCGGCTTCACCGCCACTGAAAAGCAGAATATTGCCCTGCAAATGTTATCTGAATTTGTGGTAACCGGAGGCAAGGACAGGTTGTTTTTGCTTAGGGGATTTGCCGGAACCGGGAAAACTACCATAATAAGTACCCTGGTAAAAAATTTATGGAAGATCAGAAAATCCGGGGTTTTACTGGCGCCAACAGGACGTGCTGCAAAGGTGATCTCGAATTATTCGAAGAAAGAAGCTTTTACCATCCATAAAAAGATCTACTTTCCAAAGAAATCAAGTGGAGGAGGAGTTCAGTTTACCCTTCAACCAAATAAACACAAGAATACTTTATTTATTGTAGATGAAGCTTCCATGATCTCTGATGGAGGTAATACGAAATTGTTTGAAAATGGTTCTCTATTAGATGATCTAATACAATATGTATATCAGGGCCATAACTGTCAGTTAATATTGATTGGGGATACAGCGCAGTTGCCACCGGTGAAAATGGAATTAAGCCCCGCCCTGGAAGAAGAAAAACTACAGTTGAATTATGATAAGCAGGTCTCATTTATTGAACTGGACGAGGTCGTGAGGCAAAGTGAAGAAAGTGATATTTTGCATAATGCTACCTTGATAAGGGAAAGTCTACAGGAAGGTTTTTATGAAAGTTTCAAATTTGAACTTTCAAATAATGCTGATGTAGTCCGCTTAACCGATGGTTATGAGATCATGGATGCTATCCAGGACTCATATGGCGTTGATGGTTATGAGGATACCAGTATCATTGTGAGATCTAACAAACGAGCAAACCTGTATAATCAGCAGATCAGATCCCGAATTCTTTTCCAGGAGGAAGAACTTTCTGCTGGTGATTACCTAATGGTTGTAAAGAATAATTATTTCTGGGTGAAACCAACTAGTGAAGCCGGCTTTATTGCCAACGGAGATATAGTAAAAGTCCTTGAGATCTTCGGTTTTAAAGAATTATATGGTTTTCGTTTCGCTGAAGTCCAGGTTCAAATGGTAGATTATCCGAAAATGAGACCATTTGAAACGGTGATCATGTTAGATACTTTGACGAGTAATACCCCGTCCCTTAGTTATGAAGAATCTAATAAACTATATGAAGAAGTTAAGAAAGACTATGCTGATGAAAGATCTAAGTATAAGCAGTTTATGAAGGTCAAGAATAATAAATACTTCAATGCATTACAGATAAAATTTTCCTATGCCATTACCTGTCATAAATCTCAGGGTGGACAATGGAAGAATGTTTTTATCGAACAACCTTATCTTCCAAACGGGGTAGGTAAGGAGTACCTGAGATGGCTCTATACTGCATTGACCAGGGCTCAGGATAAATTATATCTTATTGGTTTCAGCGATGATTTCTTTACTTCTAACTAATGTTTACTTTTACAAAAAAAATCTATGAAAGGACCAGCCAAAAATAAGATCATCGCGATGATACCTGCACGCTACGAAGCTTCCAGGTTTCCGGGCAAACTTATGAAAGACCTTAACGGAAAAACGGTAATTACCCGAACTTATGAGGCTGCTGTTAATACGGGTCTATTTGATGAAGTTTACGTGGTAACTGATAGTGACAGAATCTTTGATGAAATAGTGAATGAGGGTGGAAAGGTGATACGGAGTGAAAAGGAGCATGAATGCGGAAGTGACCGCATTGCGGAAGCTGTGGAACATATGAATGTAGATATCGTGGTAAATGTTCAGGGGGATGAACCATTCATAGATAAGAATAGTTTAGCCAAGTTATTGGAGGTATTCGAACAACCGGGAGCTGAAGAAGTCGATCTGGCCTCTTTAAAAACTCCTCTAAAAGAAAATGATGAGATCACCAATCCGAATAATGTAAAGGTAATTACCGGAAAGGAAGGTTTTGCCCTATATTTTTCCAGATTTCCAATTCCATATCCAAGGGATACATCGGCAAAAGTGACCTATTTCAAGCATATTGGAATTTACGCCTTTCGGAAATCTGCCCTAATGGATTTCTATAAATTACCAATGTTGCCATTAGAAGCTGCTGAAAAGATCGAATGCATCAGATACCTCGAGTATGGCAAAAAGATAAAAATGGTTGAAACCAATGTAAAAAGTATTGGGATTGATACTCCAGAAGACCTGGAAAAAGCAAGAAAGATTCTTAGTTAGAACTAACAGCTTCCTTATAGGTCTTAAGAGCTCTCTCTCTTCCTTCCTTATGGTCTACCATTTTATCGGGATATTCATCTGTACCAAACTCTGGTACCCATTCCTTAATATATTCCTTGTCTTTATCAAACTTGTCAATTTGGGTAGTTGGATTGAAAATACGGAAATATGGAGCGGCATCTACGCCACTTCCAGCGGCCCATTGCCAGTTACCTACATTGGAAGACATTTCATAATCCAGTAGTTTCTCAGCAAAATAAGCTTCTCCCCAGCGCCAGTCAATCAATAGGTGCTTACAAAGGAAAGAGCCTACCAGCATCCTGATCCTGTTATGCATATATCCAGATTCATTTAATTGCCGCATTCCAGCATCAACAAGAGGATATCCGGTTTTGCCCTGTTTCCATAATTCAAATTCCTCTTTATTATTTCTCCAGTTTATACGGTCATATTTTTTCTTGAAAGCATTGGTTACTGTATGTGGAAAATGATATAAGATCTGCATAAAAAATTCCCTCCACACCAGTTCATCCAGGAATGTTTTGTTACGTTGTTTATCTGCTTCCCTAACCATTTGACGAACGCTCACCGTTCCAAATCTCAAATGAGGCCCAAGTCTGGATGTACCTTCGACCGCAGGATAATCACGCTTATCATTGTAATCTTTAATAAGCCCTGGAGTTACCTGATAATCGGGAACTTTTAATGATGATGTTTTGAATCCCATATCACTCAGGCTAAGATTTGGCAACCTACTATTCTGTATAAGATTATCCATGTAACGAGCGGTATAGTGAAATTCCAGTTCTGAATTACTGAATTTATCCCTCCAGACATTTTTATACGGCGTATAAACCACGTAAGGATCTCCATCCTTTTTTACTACTTCGTCCTTTTCAAATATCACCTGGTCTTTAAAATCCAGAAACTCGATATCATGCTTTTCTAGCAATTCCCCGATCTTCTCATCTCTTTCTTTAGCATAAGGTTCATAATCCCGGTTAGTAAACACCTTTTTTATATTATGATCTTTAATGAGATCTTGAAAAACTTCCTTAGGTGTTCCATGAAACATAGCTATTGAACTATCGTGATTGTCCTGTAGTTGATCACGCATTTTCTGCAATGTTTCAAAAATGAAGGTAACCCTTGCATCATCCTCTGGTAACTTGTCCAGTATTTCTTTATCGAATATAAAAATAGGTAAGACCGGAAGATCATCCCGAAGGGCTGCTTTAAAACCTGCATTATCATCCAGCCTGAGATCCCTTCTGAACCAAAAAATATTTACTTCCTTACTCATTAATTACTGTTTATAGTAGATAATCCGCCATCAACACCTAATATCTGTCCGGTGATCCAGCCACTGTTTTCACTAAGCAAAAATGCGGCAAGATTAGCAATATCTTTAGCTTCTCCCACTCTTTTTAGTGGGTGACGCTGGTCCATTTTCTTCCTTTTATCCTCGCTTGATAATAATTTTTCGGCTAAAGGAGTATCGGTTAGAGAAGGGGCTATAACATTCACTCTGAAGTTCGGAGCGTATTCGGCTGCCAGGGATTTTGCGAAACCTTCAATAGCTCCTTTTGCAGCGGCTACATTGGTATGAAAAGGCATTCCCACTTTTACCGCAACAGTACTGAAGAACACAAGACTGGCTTGTGAAGAATTTTTAAGTTTATCGAGCACGCCTTTTACAGATCTAACCAATCCGAAAAAGTTAAGCTGCATCTCCTTTTCAAAATTTTCCGGCTTGATCATTTTAAAAGGTTTAAGATCTATACTTCCCGGGCAGTAAACCAGTCCGTCTAGCTGATCTGGAAGATCAAGGTCTTCAATATTATCTTTTAAAACATCAAAATCCAGGTGTTTTACTTTATCAGTATCCAGGTCGCCAGTGTTCCTGGAAGCGACAATTATGTTATGGTTATTTTTTAATAATTCGGAGATCTGATATCCAATTCCGGTTGATCCTCCTATCAATAATATATTCTTACTCATAATTTTAATTTAAAATATCCTGTTTTAGGACTGCGTTATTTTGTGAATCTTGATTTTCAAAATCACCAAATAGATCTATCAGTTTATTTTTGCGATAATCAAAGATTTCCTTGAGTTTTGGTTTTACTAGAAAAGGATGCACCAGCTGTCCAAGGACGCCAAACGGAACTTTATAGTCAATAATATCTTCCATTTCAACGCCACCTTCAATAGGTTTGATAAAATGCTTATGGTGCCACAAGGAGTATGGGCCAAATCTCTGTTCATCTACAAAATACTCTCCTTCCTTTACATGAGTGATTTCAGTCACCCATTTGGTCTTAATCCCGGCGAACGGAGTTACGATATATTGTATAATCTGTCCCGAATACATTGGCCTGTCTGCACCCGACTGAATCTCAAATCCCATGTATTCTGGAGTAATGGTTTTCAGATTTCGTGGGTCTGAAAGAAACTGCCATGCTTCCTCGGGACTTATCGGTAATTTTTGGAGACTACGTAAAGTGTATATCTTCATCAGATCTATTTTGAAGTAAAGGTAGAATTCATTTTGTTTAAATAGAAATTTAAAAAGTTAAACAAAAATTAAAGCATTTCTGACAAATTATTTAAAACATAGTCTCATAATGAGCCTTCTTACTATATTTACCTGGAACTAAATAATCATTAAACATGAAAAAACTATTATCAGTTGCTTTTATCTTTTGCCTTACATTTTCAGTAAGTGCACAAATGGAAACCCCTCAACCAAGTCCGTTTGGGAAGATCGAACAGAAAGTGGGTCTTACCGATGTGAGTATTGAATATTCAAGACCTGCCATGAGAGGTAGAACAATATTTGGTGACCTTGTTCCTTACGGCGAAGTATGGAGAACAGGTGCAAATGCCAATACAAAAATTACTTTTAGTGATGATGTGAAAATAGATGGAAAAGAACTTAAAAAAGGATCTTATGCTATTTACACGAAGCCGGGAAAAGATTCCTGGGAAGTTATGTTCTACTCTGCAACAAACAACTGGGGAGTGCCACAGGAGTGGGATGAGAGTAAAGTAGCTCTAAAGACTACCGCTGAAACTATGGAAATGCCAATGGAAATGGAATCATTTACCATTCTTGTTGATAATTTAGACAATGATTCAGCTACCCTGAACTTTATCTGGGAGAATACTATTGCCATGTTGGACTTTGAAGTTCCTACAGACGAAAAGGCCACTGCCAGTATTGAAAGAGTGATGAATGGACCAACAGCTAACGATTATTTCGCTGCTGCTTCTTATTATCATGAAACCGGAAAAGATCTTGATAAAGCCTACGAATGGGTAACAAAAGCTACCGATATGGCTGGTGAACAGGCTTTTTGGATGCTAAGAAGAAAGTCATTGATCGAGGCTGATATGGGCAAAAAGGACCAGGCGAGTGAAACTGCCAGGAAATCTCTTGCTTCAGCTGAAAAGGCGAATAATGCAGATTACGTAAAAATGAATAAAGAGTCAATTGCAGAATGGGAGGGAAGTAAATAATTCCTTTTCTTATAATATTCAAGGTCTTCTTTAATTTAGGCGTCATCCGGAACTTGTTTCAGGATCTTTAAGGAACTGAAATAAATTCAGCCTGACGAAAACTAACTAAAAGAAGACCTTTTTCTATTTAATATTCCAGTCCTATCCTGGATCTCACTTTATCCAGAAGATCCATAATATCGAGAGTATTATCCAGGTTCCAGACGTCACTTTCGGTTTTTCCCTGTAAAAGCATATTCCCTAAATGTTCCGCTTCAAAATTATAGCCATTGGATTTAACGCCGAATTCGATAGTTTCTGTATTTGATTCGGAAATTATCGTCACTGAAGTCGGCTCATGAAATCGGGTGTTGAGAAAGATCTTACCCTTCTCAAGTTCAATTTCAGCGGTCGTAGAAGTCTTTTTTTCCAAGGTTGAATAGAGATTCGCCTGAACGCCATCATCATATTTAAAGTTCATATCACAGATGATATCAACCTCAGTATCTGAAAATTTAGCTTCTGCTGCAATTTCTTTGGGTTTTCCTAATGTAGCATAAGCCATAAAAACCGGATAGATCCCAATATCCAGAAGGCTCCCACCTCCCAGAGATTTATTGAATAACCGGCTGGATTCATCATATTCGGCTTTGAAACCAAAGTCCGCCTTCAGGGATTTTATTTTTCCTAATTCCTGAGATGCTATCTTTTCCAGTATAAACTTAAAATGAGGTAAAAATCTTGTCCAAAGCGCTTCCATCAGGAATATATTCTTCGCTCTTGCCAGATCGATCATTTCCCTGGCTTCGCTTAGATTCATGGCAAAAGGCTTTTCACATAGAACTGCTTTCCCATTTTTTAGGCAATCCAAAGTAAGCTCATAATGGAAAACATGCGGAGTGGCAATATAGATCGCATCAACCTCCTTGTCCTGCATTAATTGTACGTAGGAGCCATAGGCGATCTTTGCATTATGTTCTTTTGAAAATGTAATCGCTTTATCTCTATCCCTGCTGGCAACGGCATATAGTTCTGAATTATCAACTGCAGTAAGTCCCTTTGCAAACTTACCGGCGATCTTACCCAGACCTATGATTCCCCATTTTATCTTTTCTTTCATGTTGTTTCAGTTACAGGACCATTTGAGGAAAATGATTGTATTATGAAAGCGATCGAGATCACCAAGGCACAACCCAGGACATTCAGCCATAAATAAGGCATCAGATCCAATTCAAACACTAGAAATATGATCGCCTGGGTAATAATTGCTGCGGTAAAAACTGCATTGCTTTTTACATATTTCATGAAAAATGCCAGCAAAAATATTCCCAGGACATTTCCGTAGAATAGGCTTCCAATAATATTTACCAGTTGGATAAGATTGTCGAAAAGGTCGGCCAGGCTGGCAAATGCAATGGCAATAAGTCCCCACATAAGAGTGAACCATTTTGACGCAGCCAGGTAGTGTTCTTCACTTTTTGCCTCCTTATGATTTCTTCGGTAAAGGTCAATCACTGTGGTAGAGGCCAGCGCATTCAGTTCAGATGCGGTAGAGGACATAGCTGCTGATAGAATTACCGCCAGTAAAAGCCCGATAATTCCACGCGGTAGGTTATTCAGAATAAAATGTATAAAAACGTAATCTTTATCATTGCTTTCTGCATCCTCATCTGAAGCATCTATAAAGAGTTTTGCCTCTTCCCTGACTTCGGTCTGCCGTTTTTCCAACTCAAGGTATTCCTTCTCGAATTCTGCAACCTGAACTTCATTCAAACTCTTCTTATTTTCAGCATAGTCCAGGCTTAAATTTTGCTTTTTCTCCTGAATTTGCTCATTTACCAACATTAGATCCTTATACTGTTCAGCATAATTAGAATTTAGTACAGTTTCTGTGGCAGCTGGATTAAAATTAAGAGGAGCAGTATTGAATTGATAAAATACAAATACCATAACCCCCACAAGCAGGATAAAGAATTGCAATGGCACTTTTAGAAGTCCGTTAAAGATCATACCCATCTGGCTTTCCCGAACGGTTCCTCCGGAAAGATATCGCTGTACCTGGCTTTGATCTGTACCGAAATAGGATAGAGCCAGGAAACTTCCGCCTATTAAACCACTCCAAAGTGTATAACGATTCTCAAAATCGAAGGAATAATCCAGGATATTCATTTTACCGCCAGATCCGGCAATTTCAAGGGCATCGGTAAAACCTACAGATTCCGGAAGGTAGCTTAGAATTATAATGAAAGCG
>CBDTXN010000101.1:0-11298 GCA_965364455.1 uncultured Flavobacteriaceae bacterium | reverse complement strand
AACGCAAGGCTCAATTGGAATATGTCGGTAATTAATTATGAGCTCCTTCAGGTAATCAATTCCCATTCTTTTTCGGGCACTTACAAGGGCAACTTTTGTTTTCAGGCGCTCCTCCAGAAGTTCAACATCAAGGGTAATTCCCTTACGTTCCATTCTGTCTGCCATGTTGATGACCAGAATTGCGGGGATACCGAGATCTTTTATCTGGGTAAAGAGGAGAAGATTTCTTTTTAAATTTTCAACGTCACTTACTACTACCGCGACATCGGGATAATCTTTATCATTTTTATTAAGTAATAATTCTATTACTACATTTTCATCAAAAGAAGAAGCATTCAGGCTATAGGTCCCCGGTAAATCAAGAATGTGAGCCTTTAGGCCACGGGGAAGTTTACAAATTCCCTCTTTCTTTTCTACAGTGATCCCAGGATAATTACCAACTTTCTGGTTTAAACCAGTTAATTGATTAAATACAGAAGTTTTACCGGTATTGGGATTTCCAATTAAAGCAACATTAATTTGCTTACCCATATTAGCCTATTAATTCAATTTCTATTAAAAGAGCGGTTTCCTTTCTAATGGCCAGATGACTTCCGTTTATATTAAGATACATAGGATCCTGGAATGGCGCAGTTTGAACAAGCTCTACTTCGTTCCCTGGAAGGCAACCCATTTCAAGGAGCTTAAGAGGAACCATTTCTGCAGAGAATTCTTTGATGATCCCGCGTTGACCCCTTTTTAAATTAGCAACCGTCACCTTCACTTTTATTTAGATTGATTTTAAACAAGGCAAAAGTAATGGAATTTAGACCAATACAAAAGTTAAACGGTAAATTATTAGGGTTACTCCTTTTTCAGGACTTTTAGGTCGTGCATTAGGTTTTCTATGGCTTCAGGATCTGTCCCATCATAGAAACCTCTAATTTGCCTGTTCTTATCTACCAGCACAAAATTTTCGGTATGGATCATATCATATTTACCACCGTCTCCGGTTGACTTTGTGGCCAGGTAAGATTTTCGTGCCAGGTCATAGATCTGCTTCTTATCACCTGTAACCAGGTTCCATTTTTCATCGATCACGCCTTTTTCCTTAGCATATTCTTTTAATACCGGAACACTATCGGTTACCGGGAAAACAGTATGAGAAAGAAGTAAGACCTCATCATCATTTTTGATTTCTTCCTGGATCTGTATCATATGATCTGTCATGATAGGGCATATGGTTAGACAGGTTGTAAAGAAGAAATCGGCAATGTAGATCTTATCTTTGTAAAAATCTTCTGTTATAGTATCACCATTTTGATTAACCAGTTTAAAATCGGCTATTTTATGATATTTCCGAACATACTGTTTAGTTGAATCTACCAATTCGGCATTTACCATATCCGGTTGATAAACTGGAAGTCGTTCTTCCGGCTTCAGCAAGGTGTAAATTGAAAAAATGATGATTACCGAAAGGATAAAGAAAACTATGGCAAAGGTTTTGTAGCGTTCAAAAAACTTGAGCATAAGTTTTAATTTTCTGCAAAGTTAGAGTCTGGGGTTCAATTAATCGAATTCTGATTGTGAATTTTTTCTGATTGGCAAATCACTTGAAATTTAAACTTTTGTAGGAGCTTTTAAAAACTTACTTTTGTGCGATTTTAAATTTGAAGTTACTCGATGGATCCATTTTTAGTAAAAGCCATACAATTAATATTAAGCCTTTCTTTTCTAATAGTTTTGCACGAATTAGGTCATTTTGTGCCGGCAAAACTTTTTAAGACAAGGGTAGAAAAATTCTTCCTTTTCTTTGATGTTAAATTTGCCCTTTTCAAGAAGAAGATCGGTGATACGGTTTATGGAATTGGATGGTTACCGCTAGGAGGTTATGTTAAGATCTCCGGGATGATCGATGAAAGTATGGATAAAGAGCAAATGGCTCTTCCACCTAAAGAATGGGAATTTAGAAGCAAGCCGGCCTGGCAACGACTAATCATCATGTTAGGTGGGGTTACTGTAAACCTGGTTTTAGGTTTTCTCATTTACATGATGATCATGTTCGTTTGGGGAACGGCCTATGTAGGACCTGAAGAAATGCCGGAAGGCTTTGCAGTAGTGGACACCTTTAAGGAATATGGATTTGAAGATGGAGATAAAATACTTCAGGTAAACGGAAAGGAATTTGAGAACAGTCTGAACATCAATAAGCACCTTTTTATGCGTGATGTTCAAAACATAACCGTTCTTCACGATAACGGAGAGGAAGAAACAATTTCTATTCCGGAAGAAATTGGGGCAAAAATGTTTGAACAGGGGGTGATGCAGCCTTTTGTACCTATTAACCAGCCGGTACTTGATACTGTTGTTGCTGAAATGGCAGCGGCAAAAGCCGGTCTTAGAAAGGGAGATAGTATAATTTCTATCAATGATACAGAAATTGGTTACTGGCATGAGATCGCTCCTGTTTCCAATGAGAATAAGCAAAAACAGGTAGAAGTGGTCTACAAACGTGACGGAAAGATCCTTAGCACGATGGTGGAGCCTGATGAAGACGGAAAGTTAGGTATCGCTCCAAGAACAGAGATCGAAATAAAGAGGAAGTCCTACGGTTTTGTTGAAAGTATAAAAAAAGGATTTGATTATGGTTACTGGACACTTCGTGACTATGTATACCAGTTCAAATATGTATTTACTAAGAAGGGAGCTTCTCAGTTAGGTGGTTTTGGTGCGATTGGAGGGCTTTTCCCAGATGCATGGAACTGGGCCGGATTCTGGCACACTACTGCCTTGCTTTCTATTATTTTAGCTTTTATGAACATCCTGCCTATACCGGCACTGGATGGAGGTCACGTGATGTTCCTTCTGTATGAAATGGTCACAGGTAGAAAGCCTAATGATAAATTTATGGAGATCGCCCAGATGGTAGGATTCTTCCTGTTGATCGCATTGGTATTATATGCGAATGGGAATGATATCTATCGATGGTTATTCGATTAATCTGAAATAATTAAGAATTAAAAAGCAGCACCTGGGTGTTGCTTTTTTGATTTAAGGGCAATTTGAATTGAAAATCGGAAATAATTTTTCCCATTTAAAACACCTAAATTATTGACTTTCCGAGGGATTCAAAAAACTCTGAAAATTCTTCGAAAAAAAATCGAAAAAATCTTTTGACGGCATTTAAAAATTGATTTATATTTGCAACCGCTTACAAAGCAAAACACTCCTCCTTAGCTCAGTTGGTTAGAGCATCTGACTGTTAATCAGAGGGTCCTTGGTTCGAGCCCAAGAGGAGGAGCTTCAAATCCCTTACCGATCGGTAAGGGATTTTTTTATTCCTATTGATTGCCAAATCTGTAATGATTAGAGCTAAAGAAAGCAGGAGAAATTTCCAATAGCTTTAAGGTTTTCTGGAAAAGCACTCTTCACTTCAAACCTATCCTTAATTTTAATTTAATGTATCCGTAATAATAGGGTTAAACTTATTGGGTTTATTTGTGCTCATTAAGACGCACACTTAAAATCGTTTAAGTTTTTGTCGACTTGATTAGAATAGTGTGTAAGGGCTGTCTGAATAGGCGGCCCTTTTTATTCCAAACTATTACCTAATAATACCCTAACCTTAACTAAGAGGAAACATTAACTTAACATTTGAATCGTTTCTTTGCCGCCGACAAAAACTTAGAAAAACGATTTTAATGAAAAATGTAATCTACCTAGTGATTGCGTGCTTTTTTACGACATTAGGTCTTCAATCTCAGGAGATAAGCGATACTAGATTTGGTAAGGGATTAATCAATTTTACTGCTAAGGATAGTTCATTTAGCGTGAAGTTTGCTCCAAGGATTCAATTCAGGTCTTACACGGCATGGGATTATGATGGTGAAAGCTATGAGGATCCCGAACAATCATTCCTTATTAGAAGGGCCAGGCTTAAATTTGATGGCTGGGCACTTACTCCAAAACTTAAATATAAGATAGAACTTGGTTTATCCAGTAATGATATTGGTGGCGCGAATCAGTTTACAGGAAATGCTCCTCGTTATATTCTTGACGCGGTACTAAAATGGAATTTTTACGAAAATTTTGTATTGTGGGCTGGTCAAACCAAGTTACCTGGAAATATCGAACGTGTTATTTCTTCCGGTAACCTTCAGTTCATAGACCGTTCTATTTTAAACAGCCGTTTCAATATAGATCGTGATATTGGGATCCAGCTTCACCATAAAATAAACCTGGGTGAAAACTTTGTGATCAAAGAGAAATTTGCTCTTTCCCAGGGAGAAGGTAGAAACGTGAATGTTGGAAATATTGGAGGTTTACAATATACTGGTAGGCTGGAATTCCTGCCTTTTGGCGAGTTTATCAATAAAGGTGATTATGTACAGGCAGACCTGGAAAGGGAGCAGAATCCTAAATTAATGGTTGGAGCTGTATATGATTTCAATAACGATGCGGTAAAAACCAGAAGTAACCTTGGTTCTTACATGATCCTGGATAATGGGGAATTTCATAGGACAGATATTTCAACAATATTTGTTGATGCCATGTTTAAGTATCGCGGATTTTCTGTTATGGCTGAATATGCCAACCGTGATGCCGATGAACCTTTAGGCAGGGTACAGGGTGAAACTGATAATGCGGAATATGTTGTTCTGGAAGGGAATGGGGTGAATGTACAGGCTTCTTATCTTTTTAAGAATAACTATGAGGTAGCCGCGAGATACTCCAGAAATAACTATAAGGAGATCACGGGGGTTTTAGATCCTGAGCAATATACCTTAGGTTTTTCAAAATATATTGTAGGCCATAAGTTGAAAATTCAGTCAGATGTCGTTTATTCGAGGTTAGATGATATCAATGACGGGATCATTTGGCGTGCTGGATTTGATTTTCATTTCTAAAATTAACAATTAGGTAACAGTAAATCCGGAATTAGGTTGGATACTTGCACCGCTTTTTAAACAAGATAAAATGGAAAATATTTATTTGTTAATGTTAGTAGCATTAGTGGTTCTGGCCATCGCCGATCTGGTGGTTGGAGTTAGTAATGATGCTGTAAACTTTTTGAATTCTGCAATTGGTTCTAAAGCGATCTCTTTTAAGACAATAATGATCGTTGCCAGTTTAGGTATATTCTTCGGGGCTGTTTTTTCCAGTGGAATGATGGAAGTTGCCCGGAAAGGTATCTTTATGCCGGGTCAATTCTATTTTGATGAGATCATGATCATCTTCATGGCCGTCATGATTACAGATATACTCCTGCTGGACTTTTTCAATACCCTTGGGATGCCTACTTCTACAACGGTATCTATTGTTTTTGAATTACTGGGAGCGGCAGTTGTAATGGCTCTTATAAAAGTAAGCGCCTCAGATTCGGAAACCCTCGCAGATATTGCAGGATATATCAATACAGATAAAGCAACTGAAATTATATCGGGAATATTTCTATCGGTAGTAATTGCATTTACTATAGGTGCTTTGGTTCAATGGCTCTCCAGGCTTGTATTCTCTTTTGAGTATGAAAAGAAGATCAAGAATTTCGGGGCTATCTTCGGAGGGATCTGTTTAACGGCCATCGGTTATTTTATTTTCTTCAAGGGATTAAAAGGAACTCCTTATTACGATAGTTTTAAAGATGTACTTGCCAGCCAGTGGATGATTGTTGTTGGGGTAAGTTTTGTATTCTGGACTTTGTTCTCATGGTTATATATGAAGATCTTCAAAAGAAGTATTCTAATAATCGTGATCGCGATCGGGACGTTCGGGCTTGCGCTTGCATTTTCTGGGAATGACCTGGTGAATTTTATTGGTGTGCCAATGGCGGCATATCATTCTTATGAAGCCTGGGCGGCTTCTGGACAGGCAGCTTCTTCCTTTTCTATGGAAGTATTAAGAACAAAGGTGCCGGCAGAACCAATTCTTCTATTTATCTCTGGAGGTATTATGGTGCTTACCTTATGGTTCTCTAAGAAGGCGAGAAGTGTTGCCGATACTGAAATTGGACTTTCAAGACAGGGACACGGGAGTGAAAAATTCAATCCTAATATGCTTTCAAGAGCATTGGTTTCAGGAAGTACAAAACTTTCAGATACTTTAAAGAATATCATGCCACACAGGGCGAAAAAGAAGATCAGTAAAAGCTTTGAAAAGCCAGATGAAATTCTTGTAGGAGATAAGGCTGAAGAGGAACCTGCATTTGATATGATCAGGGCTGCCATTAACCTTACTGTTGCAGGTGTTCTTATCTCTATAGCTACTTCTTACAAATTGCCATTATCTACCACTTACGTGACTTTTATGGTGGCTATGGGTACATCACTTGCAGATAAGGCCTGGGGTAGAGAAAGCGCGGTTTATAGAGTAGCTGGGGTACTTAATGTTATTGGAGGTTGGTTCTTCACTGCATTTAGTGCATTTACCGCAGCGGGAATTTTAACCTATATCATCTTCCTTGGAAAAGGTGTGGCTATCGCGATATTATTGATTTTAGCTATAGGTCTTCTAGTGAGAAACTATATTGCTCATAAGAAGAAGGCAGATGCCAAAGCTGATAAATCTGGGCTTAAGAAGTCTGAAAGTAAAACTGTGCAAGGTATTATCAGTGAAAGCGCTGATAATATTGCAAACGTTGTTACCAGGTCAAATAAGATCTATTCAGATGTTTTAACGGGACTAGCCAAGCAGGACAAGAAAAAACTTAAGAAGAGTAAGAAAGGTGTAGATAAATTAGAAGGCGAGATCGAAGAATTAAGGGATCAGATCTTCTTCTTCATCAAAAAACTGGATGAGACCAGTGTTAGAGGAAGTAGTTTTTATATTACCATTCTTGGATACTTGACCGATATTGCTCAGTCTCTGGAGTATATTTCCAAGAAGAGTTATAAGCATGTGAATAATAATCATAAGCCTCTTCGATACAACCAGATCACAGATCTTAAAGAAATAGATGATAATCTAAGTGAATTGTTGAGTAAGATCAATGAGATCTTTACTGATAAGAAATTTGAAGAGATGAAATCTATTGTAGACTCTAAAGAGCAGTATCTGCAGAGATTAGATGAGAAGATCGAAAAGCAGGTTTCCAGGACAAGAACTGAAGAATCCAGTCCTAAGAACACTACCCTGTATTTTAATATACTAGTGGAAACTAAGGATCTTATGAAAGCCATTATGAATCTAATGGAAGAATATAGCAATAGCTATAAGAAGGTCTAAAACCTCTTAAGAATGAATAATAAAGCCACTTTAGAAATAAGGTGGCTTTTTTTGTAGTAAATTATTGTTGAACGCTTAAATAGGCTGATACAATAAATCTAGCTACGGATTTTAAAACGAACAGCAATTAAAAATTGCGGTTTGTCGATATTATCGAATAGTTGCACCCCTAATTCTTCTAATTTCCAATCATATAAATTTTTACGAGTGAAACTGTAGGATAATTCAGGTTATAGCATATTTTCTACTTACTACTTCCTGAAATTCTTTGATCTTGTCAATTGCTATATTTCAGATCGAAAAAAGGAAATTGATCCCAGCCTATTTATTTTTAAAGGGTTTTGGCAAATCGCCAGTATTTCTTGAATCTGCTGATGAACAGTGCCTTAAAAATTAAAAGGATTAGAAATCTCACCGATTAAAATTGCAGATCTAAGCGTTAGTTGTGAAAATCGACGGAAATATCTTTATGTAAGGTACTTACGTTAAATAATTCCCAATTGATGTATTTAGCCGATAAAACTATAACCTTGATAGAAAAGATCTGGAATTGTTTTTAATGCCGTCCATATAAACATACTTTCGCGCCGCCCCAAAATCTATTACGAACTAGCCTATTATATCGTAATTAGAAATGACAGAAATAAAAAGCGTATTCACAGAATACAAATTTGCCCCAGCACTTTTTAATAACCGTTTTATCGGTAGAATTATTAAGTCAGTTTTTATTGTAGTACTTTTCCTATTTTTTACAGGTTGTAATCCTGTGGCTTTGGTAAATCCAGATACCTATGGAGATAAATGGGATAATACCTATTTGTGGTTCAAACCAGGAGAAATGACTACCATTTATATCTCTGATACAGCTGACCCAGATTCAGCAGAGCCAATCCCAAACGATAGTGAATACTTAATCGAATGGAGTAAGAAGGATAAGGTATATGATCTTAAGGTGACCTCCTATAGTCAGGATATCGATTATGCCTGGTTTACCGGCTATGATGCTGAGAGTTCATCAGAGGAGATTCCATGGGTTAAAAATGGAAATACCATCGAGCTGCGTAGTGAAAAGTTGTTAGATCCTACAGATGGGGATATGTACCAGATCTCGATTTCAGACGACCTTCAAGATTAGGTCGGAATATTTAATTTTTTCCGTTGCCTTTAATTTTGTGTAAATTATACTAAAAAGTATGGTTTTCACATTTCAGAATATCGAACTTGAAGTTAATAAGGGTGATATCGCAGATCAGGCAGATCTTGATGCGGTCGTTAATGCTGCCAATGCCCAGTTAGCTCCGGGAGGTGGAGTGGCGGGAGCAATTCACAACAAGGCAGGTCCGGAACTTTATGAAGCATGCAAGCCTCTAGCGCCCATTAATCCCGGCGAGGCTGTGATCACGAAAGCATACGGATTACCTAACAAGTATGTTATACATTGTTTAGGGCCGGTTTACGGCAAAGACAAACCAGAAAATGATTACCTGGCTTCCTGTTACCGCAATTCACTTAAGCTGGCTGAAGAACATAAGCTTTCTTCAATTGGTTTCCCCGGTATCTCTACCGGTATTTTTGGTTTTCCTCCGCAACTTGCGGTAGAGGTTGTTTTTAATACAGTTTTAGCAGAATTGCCACAACTCGAACATCTCAAAAAGATTAAATTTGTTGTATTCAACCTTGATGATCTTCGGCTATATGAGTCAAAGCTTAAGAAGATTAGTGTTGGATAACCAATTTAAAATTTCATGAATAATTTCTCGGCCACTTACACAGATCTGTATCAAATCTCCATGGCTCAGGTCTACTTCAAAAAAGGACATAAAGATCATCAGGCTATTTTCGATTATTACTTCCGTAAGTTACCCTACGAAGGTGGTTATGCAGTATTTTCAGGATTGGAAGATCTTCTAAAAGAGATCTCAGCCTTAAGATTCAATGACTCTGATCTTGAGTTTTTAAAGAAACAGGGCTTTGAAGATGACTTCCTTAAATACCTCAGGAATTTTAAATTCCGTGGAAAGATTTATTCTGCGCAGGAAGGTGACATCGTTTTCCCGACCAGGCCAATATTACAGGTAGAAGCCAATTTAATAGAGGCCCAGATCATTGAAACGATTCTTCTTAACCTGCTAAATTTTCAAACCTTAATTGCTACCAAGGCGAGTAGGATCAGGTCTGTTGCAGGGGATGCAACTTTATTGGATTTCGGACTTCGACGTGCCCAGGCCACTGGTGGATATTTTGCTTCCAGAGCAGCAATAGTTGGAGGGTTTGATGGTACTAGTAATGTCATTGCCGGAAAGGATTTTGATATACCGGTTTCGGGAACAATGGCTCATTCTTTTGTCCAGAGTTATGATGATGAACTGGATGCTTTCAGGGATTTTGCTGAAGGCAGACCGGAAGGCTGCGTACTTCTGGTAGACACTTACAATACTTTAAAAAGCGGTGTTCCTAACGCTATTAAGGTGGCGATAGAAATGGAATCCAGTGGACATAAACTTCTGGCGATAAGGCTGGATAGTGGCGACCTGTCTTACTTTGCAAGGGAAAGTCGAAAACTGCTTGATAAAGCCGGACTTGAATATGTAAAGATCGCGGCATCCAATCAGCTGGATGAATATATTATTAAAAGTTTACTGGAACAACAGGCACCCATTGATATATATGGAGTAGGAACTAATCTTGTTACAGGTGATCCTGAAGGGGCTCTGGATGGGGTCTATAAACTATCCAGTTCTCATGGTAAACCCAGGATTAAGATCTCTGAAAGCATCGTCAAAATAACGCTTCCACATAAAAAACAAGTTTTCAGAATGAAAGATGAAGATGGCATGTGTGTCGGGGCTGATGCTATTGGTTTATATGATGAAAAAAATATAGGGGAAATGATCCATCCATTTGAACCATTTAAATCAATGAAGCTGGGGAAATTTTACCAGGAACCTATTCTTCAAAAGGTAATGGAACATGGGGAAATGCTCATTGAGAAAAGAAGTTTGCAGGAAATTGCAAAGTTCAGTAATTCCAGGCTTGCAGAATTACCAATAGAATATAAGCGGTTTGATAATCCACATATTTATAAGGTAGGGATTAGCCAACGTTTAAGTGACGAAAGGGAAAAACTAATCAGATCTTTCAAAAATAAATTGAAATGAATGCTTTAGTAATTATAGATGTACAAAATGACTTTATGCCCGGTGGTGCCCTTGCCGTGCCTGAAGGAGATGAAATTCTACCTTTAATTAATGAACTTCAGGATAAATTTGATCTGGTGATTGCTACACAGGATTGGCATCCCGAGGAACACGCCAGTTTTGCCAGTTCTCATAAAAACGCGAAAGAATTCGAGGTTATAAAACTGGATGGATTAGACCAGGTGCTTTGGCCAGAACACTGCATTCAGAATTCTCATGGTGCTGAGTTTCATACTGACTTAAAAACTGCCAGTATAGAGGCGATCTTTAGAAAAGGTACCAATAAAAGGATAGATAGTTATAGCGGTTTTTATGATAACGCTCATTTAAGATCTACCGGTCTTGCAGGTTATCTTAGAGAAAAGAAAGTGAAAAACCTCTTTTTTGTTGGTCTTGCCGCTGAATATTGTGTTTATTTTTCAGTTATCGATTCTTTGGATGAAAGCTTTAATTCAGTGTTGATAGAAGATGGTACCAGGGCTTTGAATAAAGATGATTTCGAAAAATCAAAGATCGAGATCTTAAGAAAAGGTGGACAGATCATTCAATCTTCTGACCTGAGATTCTAGAAATCGAGGTAAACGATATATCCCAGATTAAACCAAAGCACAAAATCATTGAATTTATTCTGAGGTCCCTGAACATCGAGACCCTCTATACTATCTGAATCGTAATATATTGCTCTTGCCTCTAGCTGAAGGTCATTGTGTCTACCAAGGCGATAGCGTAAACCGGCACTTCCCTGGATGGAAAAGGTATTGTCTGGTTCAAGAAAAACTCCATCTTCAAAAGTTTCAAAAAGTACCTTCGGGCTGTCCAAAGGTCCAAGGTCTGAATAGGCATCTGGTCTAAAATGTACAAAATGTACTCCCGCACTAATAAAGGGGGCAAAACGAACTGC
>CBDTXN010000100.1:0-11300 GCA_965364455.1 uncultured Flavobacteriaceae bacterium | reverse complement strand
ATACCAGTGTTACCGGTATGACCTGTTGGACCTGTATTGCCCGTGTAACCAGTAAAGTAGTGCCGGGAATGGCAATTATCTATATCCTGGGTTGTGCAGTGGTAATTGGGGTTAATATCGAAAATATTGGAGGCGCTTTTTCTGCAATATTTAATGGAGCACTATCTGCCAGTGCCATGAAAGGTGGATTTATAGGGGTGTTGATTATTGGTCTCCAAAGGGCGGCTTTCTCAAGTGAGGCCGGAGTTGGTTCCGCGGCAATTGCTCACAGTGCCACTAAGACTGAAAACCCAATTGCCGATGGATTTACTTCCCTGGTAGAGCCTTTTATAGATACTATGGTTGTTTGTACTATGACTGCTTTAGTCCTTATTTTTACCGGGATGCACGAAGTTGATGGCGGTATGCAGGGTGTAGAACTAACTGCAGATGCCTTTGGAAGCGTGATTTCCTGGTTCCCGGCAGTATTAGCTCTGGCTGTTTTTCTATTTGCTTTTTCAACAATGGTTTCATGGTCTTACTACGGAATGAGATCCTGGACCTATCTGTTTGGGCAAAGCAAAAAGTCTGAAATTATTTATAAGGTTTTATTCCTGCTATTTGTGGTAGTTGGAGCATCGGTAAGTCTGGGAGCAGTCTTGAGTTTTTCAGATATGATGATCCTGGCCATGTCATTCCCTAACATTATAGGGCTATACATCATGTCGTCTGAAGTAAGAGGAGATATGAATACATACTGGAATAAACTGAAGAACGGTGAACTATTTATTAATCCTAAGTTCAGGAAAGCAGCTTAGATAAGAAGGTTTATAACAAATTTTAAAAAGCTCTGCCATTACTGGCGGAGCTTTTTTTATGCTAAGAAAAAACTAAACCTACGGTAATTATTTCAGAATAAATTCAAATATTCTATTTTCAAGGCATAAAATCTAATTATGAAAAAAATCTACTTTTTACTCCTAGGCTTAATACTGGTTTCCTGTAACTCAACTTTAGACGTTGTGAATAATGAAGAGCCGGAAAATCCAAATTATACTTATCTCGCCCTGGGAGACTCTTATACTATTGGTGAAAGTGTTATCGAAACCGAGCGCTGGCCTGTACAACTGGCCGAACAGCTTAGAGACAGAAATTACAAAGTGGCTCCGCCTAAGATCATCGCCAAAACGGGTTGGACAACTAGAGAACTTCTTAGGGGAATGGATAGTGAACTCAGCATTCAGCGTGATTTTGATCTGGTTTCTATACTTATCGGTGTAAACAATCAGTATCAGGGAAAGTTGATAACGGAGTATGAGGAAGATCTTAGAAGTATTTTCCGTAGAGCGATCAATCATTCTAAGACTGGCGAAAATGGAGTTTTTGCCGTAAGTATTCCAGATTATGGATATACTCCTTTTGGAGCCTCTAATCAGGAGGAAATAAGCGCGGAGATAGACCGGTTTAATGAAGTTTTTAAAAGAGTGGCAGATGAATTTAATGTTCCTTTTTATAACATAACTCCTATCTCAAGGAATGCAGGTGAAAATCCTGAATTAATTGCCAGTGATGATCTTCATCCCAGCGGATTAATGTATAAATACTGGGTAGATCAATTCGTAAATCAGGTAGCCGGTAAACTTCCTGAATAATTTTTTAGACATCTCATTTTCAATTGTTTAATTCGATACATTTGGAAGGTGAGAGAAGATTTTTTATATCATATCTGGAAATTCCGGAAATTCAATTCTGAAGCCTTAAAAACCTCAGAAGGTGAGGAACTGAATATCATTCATCCAGGAACCCAGAATGAACTTTCCGGACCAGACTTCTTTAATTCTAAAATTCAGATCGGGGAACAATTGTGGGCTGGAAATGTTGAGATGCATTTAAAATCTTCAGATTGGTATTTCCATCATCATGAAAAGGATTCAAATTACGATAATGTTATTCTTCATGTAGTATGGATTAACGATACGGATATATACCGCAAAAATAATTCGGTCATTCCCACTCTTGAACTTTTTGATAAAATCGACGGGCAAATCCTGGATTCATACCATTCACTTCTCGAGAAGGAACATGTAAAAATCAATTGTGAAAATGTTTTTGAGGAGTTTTCAGATTTTCAGCTTCAACACTGGATGGAGAGATTGTACTTTGAAAGACTGGAATCTAAATCCCGGCTTATTCTTCAACTTCTAAAGACCACGGGAAATAATTGGGAATGGGTGTTATTTATAATGCTTTGTCGCAGTTTTGGATTAAATGTAAATGCGGAAGCTTTTATGAATTTGGCTCAAAATATTGATTTTAAGATTATTCAAAAATTATGCGGCCAACAATTTTCTCTGGAAGCACTCCTGTTTGGGCAGGCTAAACTTATTCAGGAAAATGATAAATATGGAGTAGCTCTTTTAAAGGAATATGGTTATTTAAAAAATAAATTCTCCTTGCAGAATGATCATTCCGTGAAGCCTCAGTTCTTTAGATTGCGGCCAGATAATTTTCCCACCATAAGACTTGCGCAATTGTCGGCATTATATGCTAACCGGAATAATTTATTTTACGAGCTAATGAATAGAGATGAGGTAGGGACTTTAAAAGAATTATTTGATATTGAAATTTCAGAATACTGGCAAACCCATTATAATTTCAGTAAAAAGCATAATAGAAGGGCAAAGAAGCTTTCCTCAAATTTTATTGAACTTATTTTAATTAATTGTGTGATCCCGATAAAGCATTGCTATGCTCAATATATTGGTCAGGAAAACGAACAGAATATACAGGATCTTATCACCAATCTTAAGTTGGAAAGGAATTCTGTGATCAGTGTTTTTAATGAGTTGCGGCCGGGAACTGCTAAAAATGCCATGGAATCTCAGGCTCTATTGCAATTAAAAAATGAATATTGTAATTTAAACCACTGCCTGCAATGTGAATTGGGGGCTTCTTTATTGAAAAAGTCTCCTAAATACATTTAAATTTGTGACATGACAACTTTTATCTCAGATATAAGATATTACCTGGAGAAACATGGTTTCTATGTTTCATCACGTATGGCCGATAAACTGGGCATGCGCGCTAAAAATGTGAGGTTGTTCTTTATCTATGCATCTTTTTTTACGATGGGAGCTGGCTTTATTGTTTACCTTATCCTGGCTTTCTGGCTTAAATTGAAAGACCTTATTTACACTAAGAGAACATCGGTATTCGATCTATGAGAAAACTGATAGATTCAAAATTAAAACTGGCAATTGTCCTGATCATCCTGGTATTTATTGTCGGAGTGATTGGATTTCACTTCATGTACAATTATACATGGATAGATGCTCTGTATATGACAATAATTACCGTGAGCACCGTAGGTTATGGAGAAGTCCAGCCAATGGGACCTTACGGTAAATTATTCACTTCCGTATTTATAATTACAGGACTTTTTATATTTGGTTTTGGACTCTCTACCATTACTGAATATGTTCTAAACAAGAATAATATTGGTAATCTAAAACGTAATAAAATGAAAAAAAGAATTGATTCTTTAAAGGGTCATGTCATTGTATGCGGTTATGGACAAAATGGAAAGGAAGCAGTGCAGAAACTTCTGGATTACAGAAAAGACTTCGTAATAATTGATAGCAATGAAGAGGTTTTCCAAGGGGTTGAAGATGATAGGTTGAACTATATCGTGGGTAATGCTACTGAAGATGAGGTATTGGAGCATGCCGGAGTTGATAAAGCCTCCACTTTGATCTGCGCTTTACCAAGAGATGCAGATAATCTGTTTATCGTTCTTTCTGCCCGCCAGCTTAAGAAAGATCTAAAGATCATAAGCAGGGCAACAGAAGAGAACAGTTACAAAAAATTAAAACTTGCCGGCGCAGACAATGTTATTATGCCAGATAGGATAGGAGGTAGTCATATGGCTTCGCTTGTTGTGGTGCCAGACCTTGTTGAATTTTTGGATAATCTTTCGGTTTCCGGTGAGCATGATAGTATTAACGTGGAGCAGATACCTTTTACCAAAGTATGTTCAGACGGAATTGAGAAAACCATTGCAGAGACCGATATTCGAAAAAAAACAGGATGCTCTATAATAGGTTATAAATCACCTTCAGGGTCATATGTTGTAAATCCCGAACCTTCCTTAAAGCTTGAGAAAGAATCCAAGCTAATTATGATAGGTAGGCCAGAGCAAATTGAAAGTCTAAAAAAGTATTATTCAGTTTGATCTTTTAAATCCCTCAAATTACTGTCTACAGAATATTTTTTTCTTTAACAATAAATTCACAATTTAACTACCAAAAGTTTGAAATAGCCCATTTTTTTAGCATATTCACCGGCTGAAAATTTAACTTTAAATAATTAACGAAAACCATATGGGAAAGTATTTGCTTTCAATGTTCTTTTTATTTTCAATTTTTGGATTGTCTGCACAAGAACTAGACGTAAAAGCCAAAGTTGGTAATCCTTCAAATGTAATTAATAACGGGTTTATAGAGCTGGATGTAACCGGTGGAACACCTCCTTACCAATACAAATGGTCCAACCAGTCTACAAGCCTGGAATCTAATAGAACAGAAGGGCTAACCGAAGGTATTCCTTATGATGTTGTCGTTACAGATAGCGAAGGAAATTCTGTAGAAAAATCCTACACTGTAGATGCCGAGGCAATTACAGAACATTTTAATGGAACTTTTGCACCTATAGTTGCAAGTATGGGAAGCGTGCTTTTCTGGGATCCATTTTCAGCAATCGGAATTTATGACCCTGTAGTCTATGCCGATTTAAAAAGGGTAGAAGCTCCGGAATGGGATCCTACAGAAACTTCAAAATTTATTCTGAAAGAGTGGTTAGTAGAAGAAGGGCAGCATGTAGAAGAAGGAGATGCCATTGCTACGGTTTCTAAAAACGGACAGGATATTACCTCTTACGCCAATGCAGATGGTTCACTTGAACATTTTCTGGGTGAAGGTGAAGTGATATATGATTCAGAAAACAAGGAAGATGTAATTGAGCAGGGAGCACAGTATTTCGCTGCTATAGAATATGATGAGCCGGTAGCCTTGCTTCATCCAAATGGTGATCCTCAAATGAAGAACATTCCCTTTATTGTGGTGTGGCTTGTTTTTGGAGCGTTATTTTTTACTTTACGTTTAGGATTTATAAACATCAGAGGATTTAGACATTCTTTACAGCTTGCAAAAGGGAAGTTCGATGATCCAAATGCACCGGGACAGGTTACTCACTTCCAGGCTTTGGCAACTGCAGTGTCTGGTACTGTTGGTCTTGGTAATATCGCCGGGGTTGCTGTAGCAGTTTCCTTGGGTGGTGCAGGAGCAACTATGTGGATGATTCTTGCCGGTTTACTTGGGATGTCTTCTAAATTCGTAGAATGTACTCTAGGTGTAAAGTATAGATTTATCAATTCTGAAGGACGTGTTTTTGGTGGTCCTATGAACTACCTGAGATATGGTCTTGAAAAAAGAAATAAAAGAGGTTTAGGTAAATTCCTTGCCGGTTTCTTTGCGATTCTTGCTATTGGAGCCTCCTTTGGAGGAGGTAACATGTTCCAGGCTAACCAGTCTTTTTCTATTCTTGCGGGAGAATTCCCAATGCTTGTTGGAAATGGATTCTGGTTTGGTATAGTAGTGGCAATTCTTGTGGGAATTGTAATTATTGGTGGTATTAGCAGTATTGCTAAGGTTACAGGTAAGATCGTTCCTATTATGGCCGCAGTTTACGTAATTGGTGCCCTGGTAGTAATTGGTGTAAACTTCGGAAATATTGGTCCTGCTTTTTCTGCGATCTGGGATGGAGCATTTAGCCCAAGCGCATTAAAAGGTGGGGTAATAGGAGTGTTGATCGTTGGATTCCAGCGTGCCGCTTTCTCGAATGAGGCCGGAGTTGGATCTGCTGCGATCGCTCACTCTGCAGCTAAAACAAACCACCCGCCTTCTGAAGGATTTGTTGCTCTTCTTGAACCATTTATTGATACGGTTGTAGTATGTACACTTACTGCTTTGGTACTTATCTTTACCGGTATGCATGAAGTTGAAGGTGTTGGAGGGGTAGAGCTTACTTCTTCTGCATTTGGAAGTGTGATCTCATGGTTCCCATATGTACTTGCAACGGCAGTATTCCTTTTTGCTTTCTCTACTATGATCTCCTGGTCTTACTATGGAATGAGAGCCTGGACATATCTTTTCGGAAAAAGCAAAAAGAATGAGATGGTTTATAAGTTTCTTTTCCTGGTATTTGTTGTAGTAGGAGCTTCTGTAAGTTTAGGTGCTGTACTCGACTTTTCAGATATGATGATTCTGGCCATGTCTTTCCCTAATATCATTGGGTTGTACTTTATGATTGGAGAGGTAAGTAATGATCTTAAAGAGTATTCACACAGGTTAAAAGCTGGTGAGTTATTCAAAAAAACAGAGCCTAAAAAGGCTGAAGCGGCCTCCTAGGTCCATTTGAAAAATGAAATTTCTAAAATCCCATTTTGCACTTTCCAGGAGTCAGCAAAATGGGATTTTTGTTTTAGTACTGCTCATTATTATTCTGCAGGTAATCTTGTTTGTAGATTTTGATACGAAAGCAGATGATGAAACTTATGAAGATGCCAGGGTTGAAGCTTTTCAAAAACAGCTGGATTCTATAAACAGCCTGGCATATAAGAAGGCAGATACTTTATATCCTTTTAATCCAAATTATCTAACCGACTTTAAAGGCTATCAACTAGGAATGAGCATGGAGGAGATCGATAAGCTGCTAGCCTATAGGTCGAATCAAAAATGGGTGAATTCCGCTAAGGAATTTCAGGAAGTTACCGGTGTTTCTGATAGTTTACTTTCAAAGATTTCTCCATCCTTTAAATTCCCTGAATGGGCTGAAAAGGCAAATAAAACTTCAGTTCAAAAATCCAATGAACTACCGGAGGTCGTTCTAGACCTTAATACAGCCACTGCTGAAGATCTTAAAAAGATAAATGGAGTGGGAGATGTGTTGTCTGAAAGAATAATTAAATATAGAAATAGCATTGGAGGATTTTTAGATCTCATTCAATTACAGGATGTTTATGGGCTTTCACCTGAGGTGATTTCCAGGATCGTACATAGATTTAAATTGCTCTCCCGGCCTGATAGAACTATAAAAAATATCAATTTGGTATCTGAGGCTGAATTGGCTGAAATCCCTTATTTTAATCCGAGTATTGCCAAAAAAATAATTAGCTATCGAAAACTTCACCAGGGAATATCAAGCGTTGATGAAATGATAGAAATCGATGGTTTTCCTTACGATAAAATTGATAGAATTAAATTATATTTGGCGTTCAATTGATTTTTAATAAAAAATCGTATTCAAATTAATAATAATGTAATCTTAAGAAGCCTCCGCTTCCTTTGATTATCAGAAATAATATAGGAATGAGTAGATATTTTACAGAGGAGCATGAATTATTCAGGAAAAGTTTCCAGGAATTCTTGCAGAAGGAAGTGGTTCCTCATATTGATAAATGGGAGGAAACAGGAACTATTGAAAAGTTTATCTGGAAGAAATTCGGTGAAATGGGTTATTTCGGACTTAATCAGCCTGAGGAATATGGCGGAATGGGACTTGATCTCTTTTACACCGTAATCTTCCTTGAAGAGCTTCAAAAGATCAATTCCGGTGGTTTTGCTGCAGCGATGTGGGCTCATGCTTACCTGGCGATGACACACGTAAAAGTTGAAGCCGATCATGATCTTAAGGAGAAATACTTAACTCCGGCAATTGATGGGGAAAAAATTGGATGCCTTTGTGTTTCAGAACCTTTCGGCGGTTCAGACGTTGCCGGGATGAAAACCACTGCAGTTAAGAAAGGCGATAAATATATAATCAACGGTTCAAAAACCTTTATCACTAATGGCGTTTATGCAGATTTTTATGTTGTAGCCGCGAAGACAGACCCGGAAAAAGGAAATAAAGGAATGAGCATATTCCTTTTAGATAAAGAGTTTGATGGTATTTCTGCAACTAAGTTAAATAAGTTAGGTTGGAGAGCTTCAGATACTGCTGAGATCGCTTTTGACAATGTTGAGGTTCCGGAAGCTTATCTTTTAGGTGAAGAAGGAAAGGGATTTAGTTATATAATGCAGCATTTTGCTATGGAGCGTTTGATCATGGGAATTAACGCACATGCACGTTCAGAATTTGCTTTGGAGTATACTTTGGGATATATGAAGGAGCGTGAGGCATTTGGTAAAACGCTGGACCAGTTCCAGGCCTTAAGACATTCGGTTGCCGAAATGGTAAGCGAGGTAGAGGTAATCAAAGAATTTAATTATGCTACGGCGAAAAGGCTTAATGATGGCGATTATGTGGTAAAAGAAGCCAGTATGTCTAAGCTTCTGGCAACGAAAATTGCTGATGAAGTTATGTATAAGTGTCTTCAGATGTTAGGAGGATATGGTTATATGGAAGACTACCCGATGGCAAGAATGTTTAGAGATAGCAGGCTAGGTCCAATTGGCGGTGGTACTTCAGAAATTCTGAAAGAGATTATCGCAAAAATGGTGATCGATCAAAAAGAATATAAACCAGCAGCAAAATAAAATAGACTGATATAGATTTAGGAATAGCCTCGAATTTTTCGGGGCTATTTTTTTAAACTCAGGTAGAATGTTTTTCTAATCTTTGGCCCGTTTATAAAAGCTTCAGAGGTTTCCTTGTCTGTGTAAAATTCACTGGTGAGATTTTCATCTTCGATGATCTCGGTCTCAGACATACCATTGTTGAGAGCCTCTTGTACATTTTTACGTATGCCTTCAAGCATATTTAGATAGTCCTGATATTCCGAATAAGAAGCGATTTTTCCATGACCGGGTATGATCTTAGTATTCTCATTAATTAAAGATAATCCCAATCTGGCTGCTTCAATATCTCCATTTAGACTTCCTCCACTTTCAAGGTCAATATAGGGGAATCTGCCATTAAAGAAAGTGTCACCCGTATGTAGCACATTACTTTGGGGCAGGTAGATAAGGGCGTCACCGTCTGTATGCGCATTATGAACATGGACCACCATAATATCATTCTCGTTTATATGGAGAGTCATCTTTTCGGGGAAGGGAACAACAGTAAGTCCTGTATTTGAAGACTCATCGGTTTTAAGTCTTTTCCTTACATTTTCGTGGGAGAAGATCAGCGCTCCTTCTTCCTGAAAATTACTATTTCCCCCGGTGTGATCTCCATGATGGTGAGTATTTACCAGATAGGTGACAGGTTTGTCGCTTAGAGTCTTTAATTTATCAATGATCTTGGGACTAAGACCTGCAAATTGATCATCTATCATGAAAACTCCATCTTCGCCGGTAAGAATGCCAATATTACCACCAGCTCCTTTTAGCATATAGACATTTTTATTTACAGGTATTATTTCAATTTCAACTTCACTAAAATCCTGGAATGCAAATAGTGGAAGGGATATAAAAAGGCCAATAAAAGCTGTTGTTATAATATTTTTCATGCTGAACGTTTTTGAGTCCTCAAGTTAACTAAAATTAGGTATCAAGATAATTAACCCCTTCAGGAAGAAATAAATAATAAAAATATTGGGAGTTCTGAGAATTCGAGTATCTTTGCAGCCGATTCCAAAAGAAGGGAGGTGATGACACTATGTTAATTATACCAGTTAAAGACGGAGAAAATATAGATAGAGCTCTTAAGCGTTTTAAGCGTAAGTTCGACAAAACAGGAACTATGCGTCAGCTAAGAGATCGTCAGCATTTTACAAAACCTTCTGTAGAGCGTAGAGCTCAGATTCAGAAAGCTGAATATATCCAGCACCTGAGAGACGCAGAAGATATCTAGTATTACACTAGTAGGTTGTAAAATCAGTCGACAAGAATAAGAACTGTTGGTAGCTCAAAGTTTAGTAACTTTGTTTACCAACAGTTTTTTTTATGCCATTTTCTGCTTTTCTCGATTATCTTCAGCTTGAAAAGAATTATTCTTCCCATACCATAACCGCTTACGCGGCAGATCTTGGTGAATTCCAAAAATTTGCTAAAGATACATTTTCAGAAGAGAACCTCGAGAATATTAATTATTCTCAAATTCGTAGCTGGATCGTGCAGCTGTCTGAATCAGGAATTTCCAACAGGACAATCAACCGGAAATTATCTTCTCTTAAATCATTCTATAAATTTCTTCTAAAGACGGGGCAGATCGAAGCCTCTCCTTTGGTTAAACACAGGGCTTTAAAGACTTCAAAAAAGGTGCAGATACCTTTTTCTGAAAATGAGATCGTTGAAGTTCTTAATAATATCAATGATTCTACCTTTGAAGGGGTCAGGGATAGGTTTATGATAGAGCTATTTTATTCCACAGGTATAAGAAGGATCGAGTTGATAAATATTAAGATCAGCGATCTGGATCTCGATGGGGGAGTGCTTAAGGTTCTTGGTAAAAGAAATAAGGAAAGATATATTCCTTTAATAGATTCTGTAGTAAAAACCGGACGTGCTTATATTGAATGGAGAAAGGCGGAACATAGAGCCTTGCAGGGAGATCATCTTTTTTTAACTTCACGGGGTGATAAAATCTATGAAAGTTTTGTTTATAGAGTTATAAATAATTATTTTAGTGAGGTGTCTGGCAAACTAAAAAAGAGTCCGCATATACTGCGACATTCGTTTGCTACTCATTTATTGAACCAGGGAGCTAATTTGAATGCGGTAAAGGAATTATTGGGTCACTCCAGTCTCGCAGCGACTCAAGTTTATACTCACAATAGTATTGCCGAATTGAGCAAGGTCCACCAAAAGGCCCATCCCCGGAATAATAAGGATTAACTAACCATTTTGTTTAATTAAATTCTACAGGATATGAAAATGAATCTGCAGTCCGTAAACTTCAATGCCGATCAGAAATTGATTGACTTCACTCAGAAAAAACTTGATAAATTAGAAAACTATTTTGATAAGATAATTCATGCTGATGTATTTTTTAAAGTTCAGAATACAAGTGGGAAAGAAAATAAAATAACTGAAATTTTAATTAGTGTGCCGGGAGGTGATTTGATGGTTAAAAAGACCTGTAGTAAGTTCGAAGCCTGTGTAGATGAATGTGTTAACTCATTGCAACGACAACTTATAAAGCGCAAGGAAAAAATGAGTGCTCATGTTTAGCTAATTTTTTTTCAAATTATTTTTTGATAAAGGAATAATTTATATACATTTGCAGTCCGTTAGAAATAGCGGACTTTTTTATGCTGAAAAAGTGGCATAAAAGGCCGATGTAGCTCAGCTGGCTAGAGCAGCTGATTTGTAATCAGCAGGTCG
>CBDTXN010000099.1:0-11391 GCA_965364455.1 uncultured Flavobacteriaceae bacterium | reverse complement strand
GAGAATAACAAGTTATTCGGAATGAAGGTTATCGAAGATGCAGGTGATTCTGAAAAACTGAAACCAGGACAAATTATCACTCCAAGAGACCTTAGAGATGAAAACTCTATTCTTCGAAGAGAAGATAAGAATCTTGCTTCAGCGAGAGACGTGATCACTGCAACTGCTAATCCAGTGCTTCAGGGTATTACCAGGGCTTCGCTACAGACTAAATCATTCATCTCGGCTGCTTCCTTCCAGGAAACAACTAAGGTGTTGAACGAAGCTGCGGTAAGCGGTAAGATCGATCAGCTTGAAGGATTGAAGGAAAATGTAATTGTAGGACACAGAATTCCTGCAGGTACAGGTATGAGAAAGTACGATAGTATTATTGTTGGTTCTAAAGAAGAATTTGACGAAATGCTTGAGAAGAAACAGGAAGTTAACTATAACTAATTCCTGATAATAATTAGAAAAAAGCCTCGCTCAAAGCGGGGCTTTTTTTATTTATAACGATATTTGAGATATGAAGGATTATTTTAAAGAATTACTGGAATACTCACATTATTATAATCTTGAGGTGATCAGGAAATTTAATGATGGGGATTTAGAATTTATGATTCCGGAGAGAGCAATACAGCTTTTGTCTCATACCTTAAATGCCCAGAAGATCTGGAACAATAGGATAGCAGGTAAGGAAGATAGTGTTGATGTATGGGAGAACCTTGAGGTTGACGAATTAGATAAAGCTGAAAACAGGAATTATGAGGAAACACTTGCACTACTAGAAAAAGAGGAATTAGATAGAGTAGTAAAATTCAATAACTCTAAAGGCGAAAGCTATGAAAATCCAGTTCGGGATATAATTTTTCACATAGTAAATCATTCAACCTATCACCGTGGACAGATCGCTACAGAATTCAGGAAGCAGGGGATAGATCCAATTGTTTCTGACTTTGTATATTACAAACTTGATAATTAGGGATTATCGTATTAAATAGTAAATTGAATTGAATAAAACTTAAATCATGGACGAAGAGAAAAAAAATAAAAACCAGAAGGGAAAGATCAATATAGAACTCGATGAAGCGGTTGCTGAAGGCACCTATTCAAATCTTGCCATTATCAATCATTCTGTTTCAGAATTTGTAGTGGATTTTGTGAATATCATGCCGGGAAGACCAAAGAGCAAGGTGAAATCGAGGATAATTTTAACGCCGCAGCACGCTAAGAGACTATTAAAAGCTTTAGGAGAAAACATTAATAAATTTGAGAAGGCACACGGAGAGATCAGAGATTATGATAAAGCTCCTTTACCACTTAATTTTGGTCCAACAGGACAGGCTTAGTTCAGTAGGCAGTTTACAGTTTCAGTATACAGTATCAAAAAGAGATTTCTCAGTCGCTTATCTCATTATAAATGACAATCATTTATTTGTCATTCGAGCGAAGCGAGAAATCTCTTTTTCAATTTAATTTTTGAATTTCAATTCTCAATCCTTAAGAAGTATACTTCTTAAAATAGATCCTTGCTGCTTTCATTACTCTTGGTGAAAGGATCAGCGTGGCGATCATCGTAGGAATTGCCATCAGGGCAAAGAAACCGTCGATAAGGTTTAGTATAAAACTCAAGGAAGTTGTAGCACCAATTATGATACTTAAAATATAGATCCAATTGTAATATTTTTTGTTTTCAGCTCCCAGCAGAAACGACAGGCATTTTGTTCCATAGTATGAATAGGAGAAAAGCGAGGATATACTGAATGCCAGAATACAGAGTAATAAAAGGTAATTCCCGACATAAGGAATTGCCTGGTCAAAGGCTGCGGCGGTTAAACTTACCCCATTAACATCGGTACTCTGCCAAACTCCCGTTACCAGGATCGCCATAGCCGTTAGGGTACAAACTACTAAAGTGTCTATTGCTGGCCCTAACATGGCAATAAGACCTTCTCTGATTGGTTCAGATGTTTTACTAGCTCCGTGAGCCATTGTAGCGGTTCCAATACCGGCTTCATTTGAAAATGCACCCCGACGAATTCCTAAAAGGATCAGCCCGCCAAGAACTCCTCCCAGAAGTGGATCTCCCTTATAATTATTTGCAGCAAATGCATCGGTAAAGATCATTCCGAAATAATGGAACACAACATCATAGTTCACTAAAAGTATAGCTACAACAGATAAAAAATATAAAGCAACCATAGCAGGAACCAGTTTGGAAACCGTTTTACTTATTCGATCCAATCCCCCAATTATTACGATCGTAGTTACTATGGTTAGAAATATTCCGATTATCAGGCTGGACATAAAACCTGTTTCAATATTATTTGGCTCCAGAAGTATGTAATTTATCGCCTGAGTTAGCTGATTAACATTAAAAACAGGTAACGCACCAACCAGTCCTGAAACTGCAAAGAATACGGCCAGAGGCTTCCATTTTTTTCCCAGACCTTCCACAATAAAATACATTACACCTCCTTGTATCTTTCCTTCTGTATCTCTCCCGCGATACATAACCGACAAACTATTTGTGAAGAACTTAGTTGCCATTCCAACCACTGCACTAACCCATAACCAAAAAATTGCTCCGGGCCCACCTAAAGCGATCGCTACAGCTACACCGGCAATGTTCCCCATGCCTACTGTTGATGATAAAGCCGTGGAAAGTGCCTGGAAATGGTTGATATCTCCCGGGTCGTCTGGGTTGTTATATTTTCCCCGTAAAACTTCAATGGAATGACCAAGATATCTGAATGGTAAAAATCTTGAATAAATAAGAAGGAAAATACCGCCTCCTATGAGAAGAACAACTAAGGGGATACCCCACACAGCCGAGGCGAAATCGGCAATAAACTGATCAATTTGGGACATATAAATACTTTGTCCCGAAAATAGTAAAATTTGTGGGTGTAGCTATTGAATAAAAATGACTTTTAATATTTCGTCACCCTAAACTTGTTTGACTTTGTCGAATCTTCGATTTCAGGGTCTATTAATTAAGATGCGGAAACAAGTTCAGCATGACGCATATAATTCGCGAAATTTTAAAATTCTGAAGTGAAATGGAATTTAATCGATGGATATTTCTGCTGAGTCATCTGTAATGAAAATTGAGAATCTGCAAGAAATACCATTTGCCCCGATTTATCCTTGGCGAGATATTTTGATTTCACCCTTTTAAATTCTTTGAATTCCTCACTCTTTTCATCCTCAGCTTCTATCCAGGTAGCCTTATGGACATTCAGGTTTTCATAAGTACATTTTGCGCCGTATTCATGCTCCAAACGATATTGGATAACTTCAAACTGAAGTGCGCCAACAGTACCAATGATCTTCCTTCCGTTCATATCCAGAGTGAATAACTGGGCAACTCCTTCATCCATTAACTGGTCTATACCTTTCTCCAATTGCTTTGATTTCATAGGATCGGCATTATTTATATATCTGAAGTGCTCCGGAGAGAAACTAGGAATCCCTTTATACATCAAATTTTCACCCTGAGTAAGTGTATCTCCAATTTTGAAGTTTCCGGTATCATGAAGACCAACAATATCTCCAGGGTAAGAAACATCTACGATCTCTTTCTTTTCTGCAAAAAAGGCGTTAGGAGAAGAGAACTTCATGTTCTTGTTATTTCTAACATGCAGATAGTTCTTATTTCTTTCAAATTTACCAGACACGATCTTAATAAAAGCAAGACGGTCACGATGCTTAGGATCCATATTCGCATGGATCTTAAAAACAAAACCGGTAAAATCTTTTTCCTCTGGCTTAACCAGCCTGGTATCACTTTCTTTTGGCCTTGGAGGCGGGGCGATCTTGATAAAACAATCAAGTAATTCTCTAACTCCAAAATTATTCAAAGCAGAACCAAAGAATACCGGCTGTAATCTTCCTTCCAGGTAAGCCTCTCTGTCAAATTCAGGATATACACCCTGAGCAAGTTCAAGTTCTTCCCTTAAAGTGTCTGCAGAAGATTCACCAATAAGCCCATCCAGTTCTTCAGATTTAAGGTCACTAATTTCAACAGTTTCCTCAATGTCTTTTCTGGGATCTCCGGTAAACAGGTTTACATTCTTTTCCCAGATATTATAGATTCCTTTAAAGTCATACCCCATACCAATAGGAAAACTTAAAGGAGTTACGGTAAGATTAAGCTTTTGCTCAATTTCATCAAGCAGTTCGAAAGCATCTTTACCTTCACGGTCAAGTTTGTTAATGAAGACTATCATGGGAATATTACGCATTCGGCAAACTTCCACTAGTTTTTCAGTTTGTTCCTCAACACCCTTGGCAACATCAATTACGACAATTACACTATCTACCGCAGTTAAAGTTCTAAATGTATCTTCTGCAAAATCCTTGTGACCTGGTGTATCCAGAATATTGATCTTGATATCCCGGTATTCAAAAGCAAGTACAGAAGTTGCGACAGAGATTCCTCTCTGGCGCTCGATCTCCATAAAGTCACTGGTAGCGCCCTTTTTGATCTTATTGGATTTTACCGCTCCAGCTTCCTGTATAGCTCCTCCAAAAAGCAATAGCTTTTCAGTAAGCGTTGTTTTACCGGCATCTGGGTGGGAGATGATTCCAAATGTTCTTCTTTTATTGATCTCTTTTTGATAGTGCTTCATACCTGCTGATATTGGAGCGGCAAAAATACTATTATTTTCACGAATTTCCTTTTTTCTAAGTGGGGCTTTTTATCTTGGAAAATCTTCTGTTTAGCCAATAAATCTTAACTTTAATAGTATTACGTGGATTTTGAGTGATATTTGATTTAACTCTTGTGAGAAATGAAGGTTTTTACCCTACAAAAACTAAGGTTTTTTATCTCCTTCCTTGCTGTAAATTTGCTTTTCAGCTTCTCCATGTTTTGCCAGTATGAAACTGAAATTCTTTCTGCCGGTTCTTACGCTATTAACAATGGGATTACTCCACAAACCCACGCCAATGCTTTAAAACCCTATGGGTTTATATATGAACTTCTTTCCGATTTTCCGGTAGAGATCAAGTGGGTGATCAATCCCAAAAAGGAAAAGGATGGGATCGATTTTATGATAGGCGAGCAGGTGTTTAGATCGGGATCCTTTGTTATTCCCGTTTCTTATATCACCAATGAGTTACAGGAAAGAATTCGAGGCTGGGAAGAAAGAGGTGTTGTTGGTAGTTACCTTGAGGAAGATCAGTCTTTGCCTGTTTTCACTAAACTATCTGTAGCCCCTAAGTGGACACTTGACAAGCAGAATGGTAATATTGCCTTAGCTTATTTTCGTGCCGCAGGTATTCCTGGTAAGGCCCATGGTGGTTACAATTCTGAAAATTGGAAAACACCGGATGAATTGGGAGTTTGTGATGATATATTTATAATGCCTCATGCCGAACCAAAATTTGAAACTCATAAGAATCTTTATTTCTGGAACAGAAAGTTTAAGGGCGCCATTTGGGCAGGTTGTCATGCCGGAAGTCAACTTGAGAATCTACATGGCACGATACCTTTTCAGGATACCACGAAAGTTATTCAGCTTAATTTTTTATCTGCAGGTGCGGCGGGTGCCAGAACTACCGGTTTAATTCCGTTTTATGAGCACAGGTATGCCACTCCTCCTTATACTCACCAATTCCCGGCAGATCCTGTTTCACAGTACCTGGGTAAAAGTGATGAGGCGCTTATAAACGGTTCTGAAAGGATATTTTATCCAAAAAAAGCTAATGTGTGGCGTGAAACTACCAAGCTAATTACCATAGATCCTTCAGCTCCGGATGTTCCTTCTTTGTCTGCTGGTCCAGGAGGAGTTGTGGTATATGGTAATGGATTTGGGGATATAAAAAACGGACTGGTAATGTATCAGGCATCCCACGATTTTTCTGGTGAAAATCCAGCAAATATTGCGGCTATGCGAGCCTTCTTTAACTGGAGTTTTTATGCAACCGAAGTGAAGCGTAGGGAAAATATTATCCTTTTTCAGAATTTTGACGGGGACAAGATCTTCGCAGCAAGAGTAGGGGATGACCTCGTAAAAATGCTTAGCCTGGATCCTATTTTATTCGATCTTGATAAGGCCGAGATAAAACCTGAGGCGGCTACTCAACTGGATGAAATTGCTGCTTATATGCTGGAATATCCGGAACTTCTTATAGATATTAGATCCCATACAGATAGCAGGGCAGATGATGATTATAATATTCGGTTATCGCAGAAACGTGTTGATGAAACTATGGAATATTTAATAAACCTGGGGGTAGATGAAACCAGAATTTCTGGCAGGGGTTATGGAGAGACCGAGTTGGTGAACAAATGCAGGAATAATATCCCATGTTATGAAGCAGAACATGAAAAAAACAGAAGGTCTGAGTTTATTCTTTCCATTAACTGTGATATTTATACCGGAAGATTAAAACTTTAGGAATTGCTTAATCACCTTCTTTGTGATAGAAATAGCTGTTTTTGTACATTTGAGCTTCAATTAAAAAAATGGCAGAAGAAAAAGTAATTTTAGTTAACGAAAAGGATGAACAAATAGGGCTCATGGAGAAAATTGAAGCCCATGAAAAAGCATTGCTTCACAGAGCCTTTTCAGTTTTTGTTTTTAATGACAAACAGGAACTGATGATTCAGCAACGTGCACTTTCAAAATATCATTCCCCGGGCTTATGGACCAATACCTGTTGCAGTCATCAAAGAGAAGGTGAGTCTAATATTGAGGCCGGTAAAAGAAGATTGCAGGAAGAAATGGGATTTTCAACAGATCTTAAAGATACTATTTCTTTCATTTATAAAGCTCCTTTCGATAATGGGTTAACCGAACATGAATTTGATCATATTCTAGTAGGTAATTTTGAAGGGAAGCCAGACCTTAATCCTGATGAAGTTGCTGCCTGGAAATGGGTTTCACTTGAAGACCTTCAGTTAGATATGAAAAAGAATCCTCACATTTACACGGAATGGTTTAAGATCATTTTCGATAAATATTATGCACATATACAACAATGAGAATAACGGTTCATAGAAAGGCTCATTTCAACGCGGCTCACCGTCTTTTCAGAAAGGACTGGGATGATGACCGTAATTTTGAAGTTTTCGGAAAATGTAGCAATCCTAATTATCACGGTCATAACTATGAACTTATAGTTTCTGTAACCGGGGAGCCAAATCCGGAAACCGGCTTTGTGATGGACCTTAAAAATCTTAAAGAGTTGATCTATTATGAGGTGGAAGAGCCTTTTGATCATAAAAACCTGAATATCGAGGTTCCTGAATTTAGCGATCTAAATCCAACGGCAGAGAATATTGCTGTAGTTATCTGGAATAAACTTCGAAATAAAATACATGAAGATCATGATCTGGAAGTTACTTTATATGAAACTCCCAGAAACTTTGTAAGCTATAAAGGCGAATAGAATGAAAATAGGAAATAAAGTACCAGCATTACATTTAAAAGATCAAAAAGGCAATGAATTTAGATTTGAAGATTTAGCAGGGCAAAAATCCTTTGTCGTTTATTTTTACCCGAAAGATTTCACTCCCGGTTGCACGAAGGAAGCATGTAGTTTTAGAGATAGTTATGAAGAATTTAAAGATTTAGGGGCAGAGGTGATTGGGATAAGTGCAGATTCCCCTAAATCACATTCTAAATTCGCGAACAAATATAATCTTCCATATATATTCTTATCAGATCCAGATAAGAAAGCCAGAGAGGCATTTGGGGTTAAACCTAATTTGCTGGGATTATTACCCGGTAGGGAAACTTTCATTTTTGATAAGGATGGAAAGTTGCTTCATAAGTTTAACAGCATGAATTCTAAAAGGCATATGCCTGAAGCCCTCAGTGTTTTGAAAAAAAATCAGAATTAATTTTATCGAATTCATTTTCCTTTCGAAAAATAGTTTAAATTCGCAGCCGAAATTTATAGAGAATGGCGAGTAAAAGATTGCTTAAAAAGGATGTGAATTATGTAATGGGAGACATCATCGATGCTGCCTATATTCACCAAATGGCTAATCCAAAAGAAGACCCAGCGAAATCTGAGGCGATCGTAGATGAGGCTATAAAAGAATACGATGAATTGATCACTAAGATCAACCGTCGTGATGTTGAGAATAAACAAAAACACTTTAAAGAAGTACAGGCAGATCTTGAGACGAAAGCAAAAGCTTTGATCGAGAAACTAAATGCACTTTAATAAGTTGCCGATGTAGCTCAGCTGGCTAGAGCAGCTGATTTGTAATCAGCAGGTCGTGGGTTCGAGTCCCTCCATCGGCTCAAAAAAAGCTTCTCCTTTCGGAGGAGCTTTTTTTTATAAGGGTTAGTGACTAGTGTAAAACTTCCAGATTTAGGGTTTTGGAACATTTTTCCTGTACCTGCTTAAATTCCTCCTGATATTCCTGAATTTCTCTGTCCCAGAAAGGAATCATTTTATCCAGTTTCTCTATATAGCTTTTAGATTGAACTTTTTTAGGGAATGCGATTTTCATAACATCAAGCATTATGTGAACTGCAGTAGAAGCCCCCGGAGAAGCACCTAATAATGCGGTTATCTTTCCGTCTCTGCTATGCACTACATCAGTACCAAATTCAAGTAAACCACCTTGTTCTTCGTCTCTTTTAATGATCTGAACTCTTTGTCCAGCTACTTTTAATTCCCAGTCCTCAGGTTTTGCATCCTTAATAAAAACTTTAAGATCATCGATCCTGTCTTTATGATCCATTCTTACCTGATCTATCAAATAGGAGGTAAGTGGTAAATTATGCCAGAAAACGCCCCACATTGAAGGTAAATTATCAGGTTTTATAGATTTAGGAAGATCAAGGATAGAACCTTCTTTGAGAAATTTAGTACTGAAACCGGCGAAGGGCCCAAACAACAATTCCTTTTTGCCATTTATATATCTGGCGTCAAGGTGAGGTACGGACATTGGTGGAGCATCTACACCAGCTTTACTGTATACCTTAGCATGATGTTTTTCAATAATTTCACGGTTTTTACAAAACAACCACTGGCCACTTACAGGGAAACCACCGTATCCATCTTTATCTGGGATCTCAACCTTTTGAAGCAGGGGCAACGCTCCTCCACCGGCACCTATAAAAATATGTTCGGCATCATAATAAGATATTTTTTTGGTATTTAGATCTTTGACCTTTGCCGACCAGTCTTCGGGACCGTCAGGATCTATATCCAGGACTTCACGGCTTCTTAGAACAGGAACCTCAAATTTTTCCTCGAGTATCTTAAAATAGTGTTCTGTAAGCGATCCAAAATTCACTCCGGTACCAAGTTCCATTCTGGTTGCAGCCATTACTTCATCTTCAGTCCGATTCTCCATGATTAGTGGAAACCATTCTTTTAGTTTTGAATGTTGATCTGAAAACTTCATTTCTTCGAACATGAAGTGAGAAACCATGGTTTCATATCTTTTTTTTAGAAATTCCACATCTCTTTTTCCGCGTACCCAGGCATGATGGGGGATAGAATGAATAAAACTCTGAGGATCTTCAATTAAATTTTCTGAAACCAGGTAAGACCAGAATTGTTTCGATCTTTCAAATTGCTGGAATATGTCTATTGCTTTGGTAATATCAACCTTTCCATTCTTATCCTGTGGAGTATAATTAAGTTCACAAAAAGCTGAATGACCGGTACCGGCATTGTTCCAGGCTTTAGAACTTTCTTCGGCAACAGAATCGAGTCTTTCGAAGATTAATATTTTAAGTTTGGGATCTGTTAGTTTAAGTATAAGTGCAAGGGTAGCACTCATAATTCCGCCTCCTACGCAAATAAGGTCATAATCTTTATTCGTCTTATCCATATTTCGGGTTTTCCTCAATATAAATAAAGCAGAACCTAAATTAACCCAATAAAATATTAAGAACTTGTTATAAACGAAAAAAGGAGCCAAAATGGCTCCTTATAAATTGTATTTTGAAAAAACGGATTAAGAATTTTCATTCTCAGATTGTTCCTCAACTTTTTCTTCCAGCTTTTCCTGCTTCTTTCTTTCCTTTAAAAAATCTTTTAGCTCCTCACCATATTTAGATTTCTTAACCTTTGGTGCCAGAGAAGTATAAATAGTATCAAGATATTTAATGTTAGCGTCAAATACTTCTGAAAGGGCAAGATATGGAGCGATCTCGTGATCTTTATTGTTGATCGCGAAATTCACCGTGTAAAGATATTTTCTTTTTAGAAGGCGATCGTATTTCTGATCTATCTCTATTAACCTTTGCTCGTCCTCAGCTTTTTCTGCTTCAAAACTTTCCTTGATAAGATTAAGGTTCTGGTCGTTAAACCTACTGATCATTTTACGATATTCAACAAGCTTTTCCTGGTTTACAGATCCTAAGATATTCGCACTGGTTTCAAATTTTTCCAGTTTGGTGTTGATCTTAACCTCTCCTTTGTCAGCAAAAAACTCTATACGATCATCGTACTGGTTGTTATCCACCTTTTCAAGATACAGATACATGATCTGAGGACTATCGATAAAGGCTTCCATAGCAAATGCAGGTTCGCCATCAACTACCATCGAATCTACATTTACCAGGACTGTATCCTGGATCTTTTGCAGGAATAAAGTTCCTTTTTTAAGGCCTTTAATTTCTCCGCTAACAATAAGATTGCTTTCTTTTTCGGAACAAGCTGTGATGCTTATTAATATAACTAAAAGAAGAGCTAGTTTTTTCATTTTTTGAATTCAGGTTTTTAAGGAGCGCAAATATCTTATATTTTTCTATTTATTACTAACCACCAGCGGCTATTTGCATTAAAATTGTACACAATATTGCGCCATAGGTTCCTACTACATATCCAAAGACGGCCAGTAGAACTCCAACGGTAGCTAAAGATGGATGGAAAGCAGCAGCCACAACCGGAGCAGAGGCAGCTCCTCCAACATTCGCCTGGCTTCCTACTGCAAGGAAGAAATAAGGTGCTTTTATAAGTTTAGCTGTAGATATTAGAACTATTACGTGAATTAAGATCCAGATTAAGCCTATTCCTAATAATCCAGGATTTTCAAAGATCTTTCCAAGGTCCATCTTCATTCCGATGGTAGCCACCAGGATATAGATAAAAATACTTCCAATTTTACTGGCTCCAGCTCCTTCATAAGATTTGAACCTGGTGAATGATAATATTATCCCTATAGCCGTAGCTATGGTGATCATCCAGAAGAACTGGGAAGAGAAAGAGGAGAGGGCGCTTTTAGAATCACTGAAAATTTCAAAATTCGCTAATAGATATTCAGACATTCCATCGGCTCCCCAATGTGCGAATCCAACCGCTCCGAAAGCCAGGGCTAGCATGATCATAAAATCCGGTAGAGATGGATTACGAACTACGCTTTCAGCATAAGAACTAACTTTTACTTTTAACTCTTCAATGGCAGAATTATCTGCTTTTAACCAATTG
>CBDTXN010000098.1:0-11413 GCA_965364455.1 uncultured Flavobacteriaceae bacterium | reverse complement strand
GAAAGTATTGTGGACAGGGCGTTTGAATGAAAATAAATTATCCTGCCACCCCGACCAAGAAAAGCCTGTTGAAATTCAACAGGCTTTTTCTATTTATAGGTGCTTTAAAGATCGATTAGAGATTTATTGCTTTTTCATTTCATTTTTCAAATCTTTCCAGTCCATTATCCAGGAAATCAACAAAGCGATTTACATTAAGATCATATGCCTTTGGACTTGATAATAATGACCCATCAGTATCAACGAGCGTGTAATAAGGCTGAGCATTAGCATTTAATTTCTGGATCATAAAATCCAGGTTTTGCGCTCCAATTGTTTTTTTTATTCGATCATCATTGGAGCTTCGGTACCATTCGCTTTCTGGTAATTCAGTCTTTTCGTCCACATATAAAGCGACTACGACATAATCTTCTTTTAGCCTTTTCAGAACCTTGGGGTCAGACCAGACCCTGGCTTCCATTTCTCTGCAGTTAACACAACCGTGTCCGGTGAAATCGATAAAGATGGGTTTGTTCTTTTTCCTGGCACATTCCTGTGCCTGTTCATAATCGAAATATCCCTGGATGCCGTGGGGAAGATCCAAGAGGTCATCGTATTTCGGAGTTTCACATTCGGCAATACTTTCGTTCTTATTAGGACTGATATTGTTAGCGGCGCTCAATTTTGAAATATTGAATTCCTGTGAGCTCATTGGTGGTAAGTAACCGGCCAGTGATTTCAACGGTGCGCCCAGAAGTCCCGGAATTAGATAAAGCACGAAACTGAAAACCAGTAAGGCTGAGATCATTCTTCCAATCGAAATCGAAGATTTTTTCTCTTCATGTGAAAAAGAGATCTTACCCAGCAGATACATTCCCAGGAAGGAGAAAATAACGATCCATAGGATCAGGAATAGGTCACGATTTAGAAAATCCCAGTGGTAAACTTGGTCTACGATACTCAGGAATTTAAGTGCCAGAGCCAGTTCTATGAATCCCAGGGTCACTTTTACCGTATTCAGCCAGCCTCCGCTTTTGGGCAGGGAGCTTAACCAGTTCGGAAAGATGGCGAACAGCGTAAAGGGCAGGGCAAAGGCCAATGAAAAACCAAGCATTCCAATGAGTGGTTTCAGCATTTCGCCACCTGCAGACTGAAGAAGTATCGTTCCCACAATGGGGCCGGTACAACTAAAACCAACCAGAACTAAGGTAAAGGCCATAAAGAATATGCCTAAGAGTCCGCCTTTATTCGATTGTTTATCTATCTTATTAATAAGACTATTTGGTAATCGTATTTCAAATAAACCGAAAAAGGATATTGCAAAAATGACGAATATCGCAAAGAATAACAGATTCGGGAGCCAGTGGGTACTTAGGAAATTAGCGAAGGCTGCTCCAAACAGCACCGAAAATACCATTCCTATAACCGTATAAATTGCGATAATAGATATGCCATAGAGCAGTGCCTGTATAATTCCTTTTTTCCTATTAGCCTCAGATTTGGTAAAATAGGAAACGGTCATGGGAATCATAGGAAAAACACAGGGGGTTAATAATGCTGCCAGTCCTGCCCCGAATGAAACCAAAAAGAATGATAGGAAAAAAGACATTCCTTCTTCCTGTTCCTCTTCAGATTTAAAATCATTCTGAAAGGCCTGCAATTCGCGGACTTCTCCATCCTTGGAATTTTCTGAAGATTTTTTCTGAAAACCGGTAACCGGGATATCGCTGGTAAATGGAATACATTGGCCGTTGACATCTGAACAGATCTGGTAGGAAACTACCGCTTTTATCACCGGGTTTTCGGTCTGTACCTTGAATTTTTGTTCGAAGACAGCTTTTTTGGTGAAGTAGGTAATATCCCCTTCGAATATTTCGTCATATTTCTGTTTCGCTCCCAGTGGAACCAGAGAATCTATGATTTCGAATCCCGGGTTTTCCTCAAATTGAAATTCTGTTACCGTAGGTCCCAGCTCAGGGTCAAAATCACTGGAATACATATACCACTGTTCGGGGATCTCTGCGGTGAATATTACGCTGATCGTATCACCTATATCGAATGATTTTTGCTTGATCTTAGCGTTCCATTCCGGCGCTTCTTTAACCTGGCCGTAGGAGGTAGTACCTACAGCCAGCATTATCAAAGCCAATGCTAATTTTAATATTTTCATACAACCTTTTAATTAGATTTGACCAGGCTTATTTTAAGCTATTTAGGAAGCTTTTAAAGTCATCGGTATCATAATCTGCCATTCCTTTATGAGTAAGTGCCAGGTTGCCATCTGCGTCTATCACGAAAGTGGTTGGGATAGCCGAAGATCTATACATGGCAGGAAGCTGTCCCGCTAGCTGATATATAGGTAAATCATAATCCTTCTTCTCGTTAAAGGAGATGGCCTTATCAAAATTCTTATCCAGGGAAAGCATTACGAAAGCTACCTCGTCTCCCATTTCTTCATGAAGATTATCTATAGAAGGCATCTCAGCCACACATGGCGGGCACCAGGTCGCCCAGAAATTCATAAAGATCACCTTGCCTTTTAAGTCAGATAATGGAATGATATTTCCTTCAGGATCGCGAAGTTTTAGATTGAAATCGGCTTTGGGATCTTTCCTGATATCTTCTACAGAAACCGTTTCAGATCGATCTGCCTTGGCGATCATTCTTTTCTCTTTAACATCGGGGTTCATTAATCCTGTTTCGAGTAAACCTCGTTGGGCAAAACCTATGACTTCGGTATGTAAGCCGGTTGCGTATAAAACGATGGCTACCGCGGCAAAGACCGCATACTGTAACCATGTTTTTTTGATATTCTTATTATTTTTCATGATTATTTTATTGATTGTGGTAATTGAATTCTTCGGTTTATTTATAAGCTAAGGCTGTGGTAGCCTTTTTTCTGAAGCTGAAAATTGTATAAAATGCCGTTGTCTACAACTTTCATTTCCTTCGGAACATATTTCTTTTCCACCTTGAATTTATTCATCGAAAAGCCACAGGCTACGATCTTTACACCTAACTTTTCAGCTTTTGTGATAAATTTTTCCATTTTAGCGGGATCGGTAATATCACCAATATTTTTTCCGCAGATGATGATCTCAAATTCTCCAAATTGAGAACCATCTTCTTCTTTCAGTCTTTCGGCGGTTAAAAGAATAGGCTGTAATTGCGGAACCTTTTTGGTTAGTACCACATAGTTGTGCTTGTTATTTGGCTCCTGCTGTGCGTTTGCCTGAGTTCCGGTAAAGAGTGTGAGTATTAGGAAAATACTGCTATAAAGAATGGTTTTCATTTTATTCGATTTTAAAAAGTTTTTCTGTATCATTTATTATAAAAAACAGCAGGCCACCCAGAATTGCTATGTTCTTAAAAAGTGGTCCAAGCGTGTTTATCTGCCCTACCTGTACCGATAGGGTTATGGGTATTAAAACAAGGAGTAATACCATTGCCGCCCATCGGGTTTTATATCCTATGAGGAATAAAAAACCTGCTGCCAGCATTACGATTCCGGAGAGGATGACCAGCCATTCGGGGTCACCAAAGAAATAGGCGATTCCCTTAAAACTGGCCTGTTCAAGCCGGCGGACTGTTTTCCCGGTATTCAGCAAATGATTTCCACCTGCGACCAGAAAAATACCGCTAACCAGAATTCGCAATAACTGTATGGAACGACGACTAATTTGAATTTTGTTCGTCATTAACGTGTTATTGAAATTGATAATCTGGTCTGAAGCCAGGTATTCAAATAGCTTCAGAAAGCACTAAATTCTCAATTACACTGACTTTGGAGGCGGGGAGTGGCTATCCAGGTACAGATAGCTTAATCTAGAAGTAAATATTACGTCTTCTACATTGATGACTTCAGAATTGCTGAAATTCCACGAGTAGACATTAAAATTGAATTGCGGAGTGCAAAAACTACTTATTTTAATAATGCTATTCTTGGCATCAACAGTTTGTGCAAGGTCATAGGTGTTGTGCGTATCTGAAACTGCCTGCTTCTTCTGGCAATATGGCTTTACAAAGGATATGCTTCCATGTGACAGAAGATTGATGGCGCTAGCATCAACGATGAATAGCTTCCCGAGAAAAAGGGGAATTAAAAATAACGATATGATAGCTTTTGGACTCAACACAGCGAAAATATGATTCTGTTTAATTTCTGAATGTAACATATGTTACAACTATATGGTGAAGATGAATTTCATCATTCTTAATTGAGGCATTATGACGCTCATCATGGTAATTCTCTGATTCTTAACTTAATTTTCAATATTTTTAAGAACGGATAGGAACTTTTTTAGATAATCCATTTACCAGCCAATGCTCGACCGGATCATAAAATTCAGTATTACCCATAAACTCATTATTCTCCTGTTCACGATTTTTATAATCGGGTTCGGACTTTTTTCTCTATCTCAGATACCTATCGGTGCTGTTCCAGATGTGACCAACAACCAGGTACAGGTGATCACAACTTCCGGTAATCTTTCTACTCAGGATATAGAGCAGTACATTACCTATCCCGTAGAACTGGAAATGGCCAACCTTCCGGGAGTAAAGGAGATAAGGTCTGTTTCCAAATTTGGACTTTCGGTAGTGACCATCGTTTTTGAAGAAAATCTGGGCACCTATCTCCCCAGGCAACTTATCGCTGAAAAGATACAGTCGGCTTCAGAAAAGATCCCGGAAGGTTTCGGTAAGCCTCAAATGGGGCCCATCACCACCGGCCTCGGGGAGATCTACCAGTATACCCTGGAGAGCAGGCCCGGTTATGAAGATCGCTATTCGGCAGAAGACCTTAGGACCATACAGGACTGGATCGTGAAAAGACAGCTATCGGGGATCAAAGGAGTAGTGGAGATCAACGCCTGGGGTGGTTATGTAAAGGAATATGAAGTTGCGATAAATACGAAAAAGCTTAATGCGATGGATATTTCCATATCCAAAGTATTCACGGCGCTTCAGAATAATAACAGCGTAGCCGGTGGTGGGTATATAGAAAAGGAGAACCAGGCATATTTTATTCGCGGGCAGGGTAGGGTGACTTCCCTGGAAGACATCAGGAATATCGTTGTACAAAACGAAAATGGCGTGCCGGTCTATATAAAGGACATCGCCCAGGTTGGCTTTGGGAATGCTACCCGTTATGGAGCCATTACGGCCAATGCTAAGGGAGAAACTGTGCTGGGCCAGGTGATGATGCTGAAAGGAGCCAACTCCAATAAGGTGATCGAAGCCGTAAAATCCCGGGTGAAGGAAATTTCAGAAAGCCTTCCTGAAGGAGTGATAATAAAACCATTCCTGGATCGCAGTGAACTAATAGGAAGAACCACTTTTACCATTGCTGAAAATCTCATATTTGGATGTCTCATCGTGATATTTGTCGTGGTGCTCCTGCTGGGGAATTTAAGGTCGGGACTTGTAGTAGCATCGGTAATTCCCCTGTGTTTACTGTTCGCCCTGTCCATGATGTATATCTTCGGAATAGACGCCAACCTGATGAGCCTGGGAGCGATCGATTTCGGGATCATTATAGACGGTGCGGTGATCATTGTAGAATATACCGCCTTTCAGATCACCCGAAAAAGAACGGAATACAGCGAACTGGAACAATATGAGTTGCGAAACCTGAAGGACAGGATCACTTTAAATAGCGCTTCGCAAATGATGAATTCGGCGATATTCGGCCAGCTTATCATCCTCATCGTTTTTATTCCTATACTTTCTCTCAGCGGTGTTGAAGGAAAAATGTTTCGTCCCATGGCCCTCACTTTCAGCTTTGCACTTATTGGCGCCATGATCCTTTGCCTTACCTACGTACCTGTTGCTTCCTCCTTGTTCCTGAAAGCTAAAGAAGCTTCGAAAAATAATATTTCAGTAAGGCTCATCAACTATTTAAAGGGGCTTTATAAACCATCTATCCAATGGGCATTGGAACATAAAAAGCTGGTGCTGGGAATGGCCGTTGGTATCCTGATTTTCACAGGATTTATTTTCAGCAGGATGGGAGGTGAATTCATTCCGCAGCTGGATGAGGGAGATTTTGTGATACAACCCGTCCTGAAAACCGGGACTTCGCTGAGTGAAACCATAGAAACCACGACGCGAATCGAAAAGATCCTGATAGACAGTTTTCCCGAAGTAGAGCAGGTGGTGAGCCGTATTGGAGCTGCGGAAGTTCCCACCGATCCCATGTCTATGGAAGAAAGTGATGTTATCATTGCTTTAAAGCCGAAAAATGAATGGACCTCTGCTGAATCTAAGGATGAACTTGCGGAAGAATTCAAGAAGGCACTTTCTATAATCCCTGGAATGGAGATAGAATTTACCCAGCCTATAGAAATGCGCTTCAATGAACTTATTACCGGGGTAAGGGCCGATATCGCGGTTAAGATCTTTGGAGAAAACCTTGATATTTTGAACTCCCGGGCACAGAAGATAAAAAGCCTGATAAAGGATGTGAAGGGAGCTTCAGATGTTACCGTAGAGAAAATTGTAGGGCTTCCGCAGATGAATGTGACCTACGACAGGCAGAAGATCGCCCGCTACGGGCTTAATATTGCCGACCTGAATAAGGTCATTACCATGGGATTTGCCGGGGAAACCATGGGGAGCATATTTGAAGGAGAGAAACGTTTTGACCTGGTATTGAGACTTCAGAAAGAGCATCGCAAAGGAATTTCAGATCTTAAGAATCTCTATGTAGACACACCTGCGGGAGGAAAAGTGCCGCTGCATGAACTGGCAGATATCACTTATCAAAAGGGAGCGGCCAAGATCTCCCGGGACGATACCCAGCGACGAATTGTAGTAGGAGTGAACGTTAGGGATAGTGACCTGCAAACGGTGGTAGACAAAATTCAGGCGATAGTAGATGCGAATATCGACCTGCCTCCGGGCTACAGGATCACTTATGGCGGACAGTTCGAGAACCTCCAAAGTGCCACCCGAAGATTAGAAATAGCAGTTCCTATTGCGCTGGTCCTTATATTTATATTGCTCTATTTTGCTTTCGGAACTTTCCGGGAGGCTTTGATGATCTTTTCAGCGATTCCCCTGGCTGCCGTGGGAGGAGTCCTATTATTATGGATAAGAGGATTACCTTTTAGTATCTCTGCCGGGGTAGGTTTTATTGCGCTTTTTGGGATCGCCGTATTAAATGGGATCGTCCTTATAGAGCATTTTAAAGAATTACGAGGAGCAGGAATGAAGAATAATGATGAACTTATAATTTCCGGAACCCTGGACAGGCTCAGGGCGGTTTTATTAACCGCATCTGCTGCTGCTCTCGGTTTTTTACCTATGGCGATCTCTACCGGCGCGGGAGCAGAGGTACAACGTCCACTGGCAACTGTTGTCATAGGTGGGCTTATTACCTCAACTCTGCTTACTTTGATAGTATTGCCGGTGATCTACTCTATCTTTAATAAGGAAAAGGAAAACAAAGACAGAACAGGCTCTTCAAGGATCAAGCCTTTAAGCCTGATCCTTATTTTAATTGGATTTACCGGTTTTTCACAGGAAATCCCGAAAACTTCTGTTTTAGGTCTGGAAGAATTGCAGGCCCTGGCGATCGAGAATAATGCCGGGCTGGCAGCAGCCTCCCTCAGGGTTGATGAAGCAGATGCTCTGGTTGGCAGCGCGTTTAGCTTTGAGAAAACCGAAGCTTATTTTGGCAAGGACGATAGTAACCGAGCGGCTAATGAGGGCCTGGATGTGCTGGGGATCAAACAGCAATTCGATTTTCCCACGATTTATTTCGCCAGGAAAAAACTTACCAAAAACAAATACGAACAGGAGCAAAGCAATTTCCAGCTAAAGAAACTACACCTGGAAAAGGAGGTAGCGAGTATCTATTACCAGATACAGTATGAAAAAGCGAAGATCAGCGTATATGAAAAACTGGATAGTTTATACCAGAAATTTGCCTATGCTGCGAAAAGAAGGGTTGAGCTTGGCGAATCGAATTACCTTGAAAATATTACTGCCAGGTCCAAGCAAAAGCAACTGGAAACCGAACTTGTACAGGCCAGGGATGAACTTAGTATCTCCAGGGAGCAATTAAAGCCACTTCTCAATATTGAAGAAGACATCGAGATTGAAACCCGGGAGCTGGAGAAGTTGGAAATTGAAAATTTTGGTGTTAATAATCATCCTGGGCTGGATCTTTTCGAGAAACGCGGTGAATATTTCCAGGCTGCTGCCGGTCTTGAAAAACAGAGTCTTTTGCCAGACATCAGTCTTACCTATTTTCAGTGGAATAACGAGGTGATAAATGATCCGTTGACGGGTTACCAGGTGGGCATTCATGTTCCGCTATTATTCTTTGGAAATTCCTCGAAGATCAAAGCAGCCAATATCGCCCGGGAGGCTGCGGAAGAAGAAACTGCCGATTACAGAAATCGGTTGAATTCAGAATATAAGCAGCTTATCCAGCTGTTACAAAAACATGAAAGTGCACTGGCTTATTATGAAAATGAAGGAAAGGAACTTTCAGAAGAGATCCTGAAAACCGCCACTAAAAGCTATAAAAGCGGCGAGATAGATTTTTTTGAATATATACTCAGCCTGGAGAATTCCTACAATATCATCCTCAGGTATTATGAAAGCCTGAACCAGTACAATCAAACTATCATTCAGATAAACTACTTAACTCTATAATCTGCTGCAATGAAAAAGATGTTACTTAACTATATAAGCCTCCTCTTAATTCCCCTTTTGATCCTTTCCTGCGGAGATTCAGAAAGCGAAAAAACACCTGATCAGGACATGCAGGAATATGAAGGAATCCGTATTAGCGCTGTCCAATTTGATCAGAGCAATATGAAACTGGGGAAAATGCAGGACAAGAGCTTCCCCATGACCGTAGAGGCTACAGGGGTGATAGACGTTCCTCCGGAAAATAAGGCCATGATAAGCTCCTACATGGATGGTTATGTAAAACAAACTCCTCTACTGGTAGGCGATAAGGTGAAAAAAGGGCAGTTCTTACTAAGCCTCGAAAACCCCGAATATGTAGAGATGCAGCAGCAGTACCTGGATGCAATGGAACAGATGAGATATCTCAAAACTGAATATGAAAGACAGAAATCCCTTTTTGATGAAAAGTTCACCTCAGAAAAAAATTACCTGAGGGCAGAAAGTGAGTACAAACGAAACCTGGCCCGGTATAATGGATTGCGGAAAAAATTAGAGATGCTGAACCTGGATCCCGGGGCTATAGAAAATGGCAATATTTCTTCAGTGATCCGTCTCTATGCACCTATTACCGGAAGTATCACCGAAATGAACGCGAATAACGGGATGTATGTTTCCGCGGCAGATGAGCTTATGAAAATCATCGATCCCGAACACCTGCATATCGAACTGGATGTATTCGAAAAAGACATTCTAAAGCTGGAAAAAGGACAGGAAATTCGTTTCAGGATACCCGAAGCGCAAAGCGACACCCTGGATGGCGAGGTCTATCTTGTAGGAACCTCGATAAGCGATACCAAAAGAACGGTAAAGGTGCATGGTCACTTTAAAGAAGAAGAGGAGAAAAACCACCTGGCAACCGGGATGTTCGTGCAGGCAGAGATCATTACCGATAACACCAATGAAATGGCCCTGCCAGATAATACTATAGTTTCCCTTGATGAAACAAATTATGTGCTAGTGCTGGATAGCAGTTCTGAGAAGGAGTATATATTCAGCCGCCGGGAAGTGATCCCGGGAGATAACCAGAATGGATTTACCATTATAAAGAATAGTGAAGACTTCGCTGAAGATTCCCAGTTCCTGGTTCGAGGTGCTTTTCCCTTGATCACAGAATAATTGAACCGTAAAGGAAAATCCAGATCGATTACTATTTACTCAGATAAACATCCTATGAAATATTTGATTGCATTTTTACTATTTGTCAACTTTTCAGTTTTTAGCCAGGAATACAAGAATTTCAAGTTTAAAGACGGTATTATCGCCTATAAAACTTTTGGAGAAGGTCATCCGGTTTTAATAATCAACGGCGGTCCCGGAATGAATAGTAATGGCTTTTCAGTACTGGCAGAAATGCTTTCAGAAAATAATACGGTCATCATTTATGATCAGCGGGGTACCGGAGAATCGGTTATAAACGAAAAAAGTTCCTCTAACTTCACATTAGATCTAATGGTTAGAGATATAGAGAGGCTTAGGAAACATCTGGGATATGATAATTGGATCGTTTTAGGACATTCTTTTGGCGGAATGCTGGCATACGCATATGCGTCAGAACACCCTGAAAGGGTAAGGGCCATGATCCAGTCCCACAGTGGCGGAATGAGTCTCCAAAATGTAAGAAGTTTTAATATTATGGATCGTTTAAATTCTGCTGAAAATGACAGTTTGGTCAAATATATGGCCATGACTCAGAGAAAACCGGGAAATCCTCATTTAGAGAAGAAGAGGGCCCACTTTATGGCTAAGGCTTATCTATATAAATCTGAAAATGAAGAAGCAGTAGCCGAAAGATTACTACAGGTGAACAGGGAGATAAATTCGATGGTATGGGCGAATATGCGTGCTAATAATTTTGATAAGTCGCCTGCAATGGAAAAATTCCAGAAAGATGTATTGATACTTCACGGTTTGCAGGATGTAGTGCCACTTGATATTCCTGAAAGAGCTGATTCCATTTTACCGAATTCAAAATTGGTGAAAATGGATGGATGTGGACATTACGGATGGTTAGACCGACCTGAGGTTTATCTTGAAGAGGTTAAGGCATTTTTGTCAAATAATTCATAAATGTGTTTTCAGAATTGATATAACCTGATAGGATGACTAAATTCAGGCTTTAAAAATTACTATGAAGATTACAGACCTAAATGGCACTGTTTTATTAAATAATAGAGTAGAAATGCCATATCTGGGTCTTGGCGTTTATAAAGCAGATGATGGTGCTGAAGTGAAAAATGCCATTCACTATGCCCTCGATGCTGGTTACCGACTTATAGATACTGCGGCATTCTATGATAATGAAGAGGGGGTAGGTGAAGCCATTAGAACTTCAAAGGTGCCACGAGAAGATATCTTTGTTACCTCCAAGCTTTGGATAGATGACCAGGGAGCTGAAAATACCAGGCAGGCCTTTGAAACTACATTAAATAAACTTGGTTTTGAATATCTCGACCTATACCTCATACACTGGCCGGTCCCAGGTAAATTCCTGGAGAGTTGGAAAGTTTTGCAGGAGCTATATCAGGAAGGAAAAGTGAAAGCTATTGGAGTGAGCAATTGCCTGCAACATCATCTGGAAAGTATAAAAGAATTAGGCGGGGTACAACCGATGCTGATCCAAAATGAATTTCATCCCAGATTGATTCAGCAGGAACTAATTGAGTATTGCAAGGATAATGGTATTCAATACCAGGCCTGGGCCCCTTTAATGCGTGGAGAGGTCCTGGACAAT
>CBDTXN010000097.1:0-11485 GCA_965364455.1 uncultured Flavobacteriaceae bacterium | reverse complement strand
TGCCTTATTGAAAGCATACAAGTTATCTTATATGGCCGACCTCATTGGCTCAATTTCGATAGATGCCTTCGATTGCAACCTTTCTCCCTATGATGAACTGGTTCATTTAGTTCGTCCGCATAGGGGGCAGGTGAAAACAGCCGAGAGGATCAGAAACTTTCTAGCCGGAAGTGAAATTGCAGAATCTGAAAAAGATAATGTCCAGGATCCATATTCCTTCAGATGTATCCCTCAGGTTCATGGGGCTTCAAAAGATACTTTGTCCTTTGTTCGAAAAACGGTAAAGACTGAAATCAATTCAGTAACCGATAATCCTAATATTTTTATTGAAGCTGATAAGATCATTTCCGGAGGTAATTTTCACGGTCAGCCATTGGCTCTAGGCCTGGATTATTTGGCAATTGCTTTATCTGAACTAGCCAATATTTCTGAGAGAAGAATTTATCAGCTTGTTTCAGGTTTGAGGGGACTTCCTAATTTTCTTGTAGAGAATCCAGGATTAAATAGTGGATTTATGATTCCTCAATATACAGCCGCTAGTATTGTTAGCCAGAATAAACAATTATGTACTCCGGCTTCAGTTGATTCAATAGTATCTTCCAACGGGCAGGAGGATCACGTGAGTATGGGGGCAAATAGTGCCACTAAATTATTACGGGTTGTAGAGAATCTAAATTCGGTACTTGCAATTGAGCTATTTAATGCTTCACAGGCGATGCATTTCAGGGAGCCCGTCAAAACATCAGACCAGCTTACTAATGTAATTGAGGAATTCAGGAAGACAGTTCCAGTTTTAACTGAAGACAGGACAATGGCTCCTTACATCAAAAAAGCAAAAATTTTCGTGGAAGAATTTGAAATTGAAGATTTCCTGGATTAGATCCTGGTTTTTATCCATTCTACTGCCTCTTCTAAAGTTTGAAAAACTTCGAATAGGTTATTTTCTTTGTAGAATTTTTTTTCTACTTCATCAGCGTTTCTGCGGGTTACTTCATTTTCGCTTACAACTGCTATAGCCTTAAGCGGCTCCTTGTTTGAAGATTCAAAATATACCATAGGATCTACCGCATAAGAATTAACCCGGTGAGAAATATAACCGTAACTCTTTCCTTTAAATATCTCTGATCCTAGATTCAGAAGTTTTTGATTTGACTCAACGTCGAAAAGAATACCTTCGTTCAGTTTAGCAATTAAAATATTTTCGTGAACGTATACTGATCCAAATTCCAGATTTATTTCCTTAGAAAGCATTAGTGTAGGGCCTGTAATTAAATTGTGATTCATAAAAGAGCCACTTTCGAAAAAGTGGCTCCATTTATTCTTATTTATTTTAGGTCTCTTTAAGACTCTGTTTCTTTAATTGATTTATCAATTGTGATCGTTAACTCCTTTTTGTCTTCGTCTAGATCCATTTTAATCGAGTCACCCTCTTTTAATTTAGAGTTAATGATCTCCTCAGCTAAAGCATCCTCAATATATTTTTGGATAGCTCTATTCAATGGACGAGCACCATATTGTTTATCAAAACCTTTTTCGGCAATAAAATCCTTCGCTTTATCACTAAGAGTAAGGTTGTAACCAAGTCCATGAATTCTTTCAAAGAGCTTTTCCAGTTCAATATCAATGATCTTATGAATATCTTCTCTTTCAAGCGTGTTAAAGATCATTACATCGTCTATACGGTTAAGGAATTCTGGTGCGAAAGCCTTTTTAAGAGCATTCTCAATGACACTTCTGGCATTGTCGTCTGCCTGGGATTTTTGAGAAGAGGTACCGAAACCTACGCCCTGGCCAAAATCTTTCAGTTTTCTTGCTCCGATATTCGAAGTCATAATGATAATGGTGTTTCTAAAATCGATCTTTCTTCCAAGACTGTCTGTTAGGTAACCATCGTCAAGAACCTGAAGTAACATGTTAAATACGTCTGGGTGAGCCTTTTCAACCTCATCCAAAAGAATAACCGCGTAAGGCTTTCTTCTTACTTTTTCGGTTAGCTGACCGCCTTCTTCGTAGCCAACATATCCCGGAGGTGCTCCAATAAGACGGGAAACAGCAAATTTCTCCATGTATTCACTCATGTCTATTCTAATAAGAGCATCATCGTTATCGAATAATTCACGAGCAAGTACCTTAGCCAATTGCGTTTTACCAACACCTGTCTGACCAAGGAAAATAAAAGAACCAATAGGTTTGTTAGGGTCCTTTAGTCCGGCACGGTTTCGCTGAATAGCTTTAACAACTTTTCCAACAGCTTCGTCCTGACCAATAACTTTTCCTTTGATCTTATTTGGTAGCTCTACTAGTTTATTACTTTCTGTTTGTGCAATTCTATTAACAGGAATTCCGGTCATCATAGAAACTACATCAGCAACGCTTTCTTCCGAAACGGTTTCCTTGTGTTTTTTAGATTCCTCTTCCCATTTTTCCTGAGCGATACCAAGTTCTTTTTCAAGATTTTTCTCATCATCTCTTAGCTTGGCAGCTTCTTCATATTTCTGTTTTTTAACTACAGAATTTTTACTTTCTCTAACCTCTTCTAGTTTCTTTTCTAATTCCAGTATCTGTTTTGGAACATCGATATTGGTAATATGAACCCTTGATCCTGCTTCATCCAAAGCATCAATAGCTTTGTCTGGTAGGAATCTGTCGGTCATATACCGGTTTGTTAGCTTAACACAAGCCAGAATCGCTTCATCTGTATATTCTACATTATGATGCTCTTCGTATTTATTCTTAATATTATTCAGGATCTCAATTGTTTCTTCAACCGTGGTTGGTTCAACGATAACCTTCTGGAATCTTCTTTCCAGGGCTCCATCCTTTTCAATATACTGCCTGTATTCGTCTAGAGTAGTGGCTCCTATACATTGTATTTCACCTCTTGCGAGTGCAGGTTTGAACATATTGCTGGCATCCAGACTTCCTGTGGCGCCTCCGGCTCCAACGATCGTGTGAATCTCATCAATGAAAAGTATGATGTCATCATTCTTTTCAAGTTCGTTCATTACTGCCTTCATGCGTTCCTCGAACTGTCCGCGGTATTTGGTTCCGGCTACTAAACTTGCCAGGTCCAGAGTAACAACCCTTTTGTCAAACAGGATTCGGGAAACTTTACGTTTTACAATTCGTAAAGCAAGTCCTTCAGCTATTGCCGATTTACCTACACCCGGTTCTCCAATCAATAGGGGATTATTCTTTTTTCTTCTGCTTAATATCTGGGAAACCCGCTCGATTTCTTTTTCACGGCCCACTACTGGATCCAGTTTATCTGCTTCAGCTAAGGCGGTAAGATCTCTTCCGAAGTTATCTAAAACCGGCGTCTTAGATTTCTTCGATGTTTTGCCTGTGCTACCGCTTCCGCTGAAAGGGTTCTCTCTTGAGGCTTCGTCACCACCATCATCGTCTGAAAAAGATTCTGCCGACGGGCTGTCAGAGAAATCATCTTCATCGCTAGCGATCATGTATTTAAACTGATCTTTTACTCCGTCGTAATCGATTTTCAATTTGTTAAGTAATTTAGTTGTAGGATCGTTTTCGTTTCTTAAAATACACAGTAACAAATGCGCAGTATTAATGTTCGAACTCTGGAATAATTTTGCCTCCAGGAACGTTGTTTTTAAAGCGCGTTCTGCCTGCCTGGTTAGGTGCAGGTTTCTTTTTTCGTTACTTATAGTTACGGTATTAGGATTGGCAGGACTTAATATTTCAACCTTTCGTCTTAAATGACTAAGGTCAACATCCAATGCGTTCAATATATCTATAGCCTTGCCATCACCATCTCTCAGTAAACCAAGCATCAGATGATCGGTCCCGATAAAATCGTGTCCAAGTCTTAATGCTTCCTCTTTACTGTAAGCAATAACGTCTTTTACTCTTGGTGAAAAATTATCATCCATTTTATCTTCCTTTCTCAAATTTTATTTTCACTCGAATTAGGGCAAAAACTGTACCTAATAGGGAGTTAGTAGCTAAGTGACAAAATAACTTTCAATTATCAAAGTGTAAAATAGTGAACTTATTAACCAAAACGCAATAAAAATTTGTTAATAAAAAGAAGGGTAAGTCAGCCCGCAGTGTCGGTTAAAGAACGATAAAATATGTAAATTGCCCCTTAGATTTTTGAGATAAATTAAAATTTTAAGTATGGCTGAAGGAGAAAAGCTTATTCCTATCAACATTGAAGATGAAATGAAATCAGCCTACATCGATTACTCGATGTCGGTCATTGTGTCACGTGCGTTACCAGATGTTCGTGACGGTTTAAAACCAGTACATAGAAGAGTTTTGTACGGGATGTACGAACTTGGGGTTCTCTCTAACAGAGCATATAAGAAATCTGCAAGGATTGTAGGAGAGGTGCTTGGTAAGTATCACCCTCATGGGGATTCTTCAGTTTACGATACCATGGTTAGAATGGCGCAACATTGGAGTATGCGTTACATGCTTGTAGATGGCCAGGGTAACTTTGGTTCTGTTGATGGTGATAGTCCTGCAGCAATGCGTTATACCGAAGCGCGTATGCGTAAGATCAGTGAGGATATGCTTGCTGATATAGATAAGGAAACAGTTGATACGCAACTTAACTTTGATGACTCCTTAAGCGAGCCGGTAGTGATGCCTACAAGGGTTCCTAACCTTTTGGTTAATGGAGCCAGTGGTATTGCCGTAGGTATGGCTACAAATATGCCACCTCACAACCTGTCTGAAGTTATTGATGGTACTATAGCTTATATAGACAACCACGATATAGAAATTGATGAGCTTATCCAGCATATCAAAGCTCCAGATTTCCCAACCGGAGGTATCATTTATGGTTACGACGGTGTTAAGGAGGCCTTTAAGACTGGGCGTGGAAGAGTAGTGATGCGCGCTAAGTCTCATATGGAAGAAATTAACGGGAGAGAATATCTTGTAGTTACTGAAATCCCGTACCAGGTAAATAAGGCCGATATGATCAAGAAAACGGCCGACCTTGTTAATGATAAGAAAATTGAAGGTATTAGTTTGATCAGGGATGAATCTGACCGTAATGGTATGCGTATCGTATATCAGCTCAAAAGAGACGCAATTCCTAATATCGTACTTAATACCTTATTTAAACATACAGCCTTACAGTCATCATTTAGTGTAAACAATATTGCACTGGTAAATGGTAGACCAGAAATGCTTAATCTTAAGGATATAATCCATCATTTTGTTGAGCACAGGCATGATGTGGTAGTTCGTAGAACCGAATTTGAATTAAGAAAAGCCAAAGAGCGTGCTCATATACTGGAAGGATTAATTATAGCCTCAGATAATATCGACGAGGTTATCGCATTAATCAGAGCATCTTCTAACGCAGAGGAAGCCCGTACGAAATTAATGGAGCGCTTCGAGCTTTCTGAAATCCAGGCGAAGGCGATCGTGGAAATGAGGTTAAGACAACTTACCGGCCTGGAGCAGGATAAGTTAAGAGCTGAATATGAAGATATATTAAAGACTATTGAAGACCTTGAAGATATTCTCGCACGTAAAGAGCGTAGAATGGAAGTTATCAAGGATGAACTTTTCGAAATAAAAGAAAAATATGGTGACGAAAGACGTTCTCAAATTGAGTACGCCGGTGGTGACCTTAGTATAGAAGATATGATTCCGGATGAAAGAGTGGTGATTACTATTTCTCATGCCGGATATATCAAAAGAACTTCTCTTACAGAATATAAAACTCAAAATAGAGGAGGGGTTGGACAAAAAGGATCGAATACAAGGAATGAAGATTTCCTTGAATATTTATTCGTAGGTACCAACCACCAGTATATGCTATTCTTCACTCAAAACGGTAAGTGTTACTGGATGAGGGTTTATGAAATTCCTGAAGGAAGCAAGGCTTCTAAGGGTAGAGCTATTCAAAACCTTATCAATATCGAGCCTGAAGATAAGGTGAATGCATTTATATGTACTCAGGATCTTAAAGATGAAGAGTATGTAAATAACCATTTTGTTATTATGGCCACTAAAAAAGGTCAGGTTAAAAAGACAAGACTTGAAAGGTATTCACGTCCACGTACCAATGGTATCAATGCTATTACCATTAAGGAAGGGGATGAGCTTCTGGAAGCTAAACTAACTACTGGAAATAGCCAGGTAATGTTAGGTCTTAAGAGCGGTAAGGCAATTCGCTTTGAGGAAAGCAAAACAAGACCGATGGGTAGAAATGCTTCCGGTGTTCGCGGTATAACCTTGGCTGATGACAATGATGAAGTTGTTGGAATGATTTCAGTGAACGATTTTGAATCTGATATTCTGGTAGTTTCTGAAAATGGTTATGGTAAGCGTTCAAGTCTGGAAGATTACCGAATCACCAACCGTGGAGGGAAAGGAGTTAAAACGATCTCTGTTACTGATAAAACAGGACAACTTGTCGCAATTAAAAACGTATCAGATGTAGACGATCTTATGATCATTAATAAATCTGGTATTGTGATTCGTATGGCTGTAGAAGATCTACGCGTTATGGGGCGTGCTACCCAGGGTGTTAGGTTGATAAATCTTAAGGGTAATGATGCTATCGCAGCAGTGGCTAAAGTGCTTCACGATGAGGATGATCTGGATAATATGGAAGATGCCGAAAAGCCCGTAGGTAGTGACGAATCGGCAAATGGCACAACTATTGCAGATGATAGTGAAGAATAATTAAATAAACCAAAATAACAATGAAAACTAATATTTTGACAGCGGCAGCAGTTTCATTTCTAACCATGACTGCAGTTGCGCAAAAAGACCAAGTAAGAAACGCGGAAGATGCTCTGGAAGATGGGAATTATGCCGAAGCAAAAGCACAGTTAAAGGTAGCCGAAGCTAATCTTGGAGAATTAAATGATAGATGGACTGAAGACTTTTACCTATATAAAGGAAAAGCATATATGGGTAATGGTACCAATGCTTCTGCTGAAGACATGAAAACAGCAGCCGAAGCCTTTCAGAAAGCTTCTGAAATGGGTAGCGATGAAGCTACTGAAGCTATTGCTAATTTGAAGAATAATCTTATTCAAAGTGCTATTGCAGACCAGAATGAGAGTGAATATGCTTCAGCAGCAGAAAAATTATACACTAGCTACGAACTAAGCAAGCAGGATACTATTTATTTGTATTATGCCGCGAATAACCTGGTACAAGCTCAGGATTATGATAAAGCTGTTGAATATTTAGAGAAGCTTAATGAACTTGATTACGATGGTTCAGGTAAAGCATATACCGCTGTAAATGTTGAGACAGGAGAAAGAGAAAATCTTGGATCACAACAGCAAATGGACCTTATGATCAAAACAGAGCAGTATAAGGAGCCAGAGGTAGAGAAAATTCCTTCTAAGAAAGGAGATATTGCTCAGCTTATAGCAAGAATCTACATCAGCCAGAAACAATATGACAAAGCTATCGCTGCCATGGATAAAGCAAAAGCTACAAATCCAGATGATATGAGTTTACTTCAGGCAGAAGCGAACATGTATTATCAAATGGGAGAAAAGGATAAAGCTAGAGAAATCCTTGAAGAAGTTGCTGCGAAAGATCCATCTGATCCATCTACATTTAACAACATTGGGTTAATGTATGCTGAGATCAACGACAATGAAAAGGCAATCGAATTTTACGAGAAAGCTTTGGCTAAAGATCCTGAATATAACGAAGCAAGAGTTAATATGATAGCAGCTAAACTAAGCGCTGAAAAAGAGATCATAGATGAAATGAATGGTCTTGGAATGAGCAAGGCAGATAATGAGCGTTATGATGAATTAGATGCTGAAAGAAAAGAGCTATATAAAACGGTTCTTCCAGATCTTGAGAAAGCAATGGAGGTAGATCCAGATAATAAGGATATTATTCAAACTGCTATGAATCTTTATTCAAATCTTGGTAACCAGGAAAAAGTAGCTGAACTAAAAGCTAAATTGTAAGAAGATAATCTCCAACAAATAAAAAATCCCGCTGAGAAATCAGCGGGATTTTTTTGTTCCATATTCAAATGGTCCTTAGATGATCTTTTTTATCACCCGAAGCTTGTGAGTATGCTTCCTTAATTCAGTATTAAATATTCCTGAATGATCTATACGGTCTATTCTCACTTTTCCATCTACATGAATAATGTGATTATCTTTCATCATGATCCCAACATGATTAATGACACCATCATTATCATCGAAAAAAGCCAGGTCACCAGGCTCGCATTCTTCAATAAAACTAAGCGCTTCACCTTGTTTTGCCTGATCTGAGGCATTCCTTTTAATTTCGAACCCATTCAGCTTATAAACCGTTTGGGTAAAGCCACTGCAATCTATTCCAAATGGGCTTTTTCCACCCCAGATATGAGGAGAATTCAAATATAAAATAGCAGTGTTTATGAGGTTCCCTTTTACTGAGGCAGAAAGCTTTGTTTTTTCACCGTCATAGGAGTGTCCCAAATTGTGGGAAAAATTAAGTACAGACCCCAATGCTATAGGCATTAAAAGGCCATTTTCATCGGTTATATATTCAATGAGATCTGAAGAAAGCTGAAGATCCTCCTCATTCAAAGAAAAATATTCAGTTTCTTCAATGTTCTTATACTGCTTTTTGTCTATCCAGGCTTCGAAGTCATCAAACGAATTCCTGACCCTGCTCCAGTGAGCACGTTCTTCAAGAATTTTAAAATGCTCTCCATATAACAACTGGGAGATCATCTCACTTTCATGAGAAGCAGAAGCTCTTAGCGGTACAATACTTAAATGGCAAATACCGTATTGCATTAATTTCTATTCAATTTTAGGAATTACGTTCGATTACCATTGCCGAAGCACCACCACCACCATTACAAATAGCAGCTGCTCCTATTTTTGCATTGTTCTGTTCCAATACATTTAATAGTGTGATCAGAATTCGAACACCGCTACAACCAAGAGGATGTCCTAGAGAAACTGCTCCACCGTTAACATTGGTATTTTTATCATTTAATCCTAAAATTTTCATGTTTGCCAGTCCAACTACAGCAAATGCTTCGTTAAATTCGAAGAAATCTACCTCGTCCATTTTTATCCCAGCCTTGTCGATGGCTTTAGGTAGCGCTTTAGAAGGAGCAGTGGTAAACCATTTTGGCTCGGTTGCCGCATCTGCATAACTTTTAATCGTTGCCAGTGGCTTTAATCCAAGTTCTTCTGCTTTCTCCTTGCTCATAAGAACAACTGCACCTGCACCGTCATTTATGGTAGATGCGTTGGCAGCCGTTACCGTACCATCTTTAGAGAATGCAGGTCTTAGAGAAGAAACTTTATCCATACGGATATTCTTGAATTCTTCATCTTCACTCACTACTACAGGATCTCCTTTTCTTTGAGGAACTTCTACAGGAACTACTTCATTATCAAATTTCCCTTCTTTCCATGCCTTAGCAGATCTTTCATAAGACTGAATAGCGAATTTATCCTGGTCTTCTCTTGAGAATCCATGCTCTGTTGCACACAGGTCTGCACAGGTTCCCATCGCATTGTGATCGTAAGCATCTACAAGACCATCCTTCTGCATTCCATCTTCCATATTTGCAGGTCCAAATTTCTTACCGTTTCTAAGGTGAAGGTAGTGCGGTATTAAACTCATATTTTCCATACCCCCGGCAACCACAATCGAAGTGTCACCAAGCATAATAGATTGTACTCCCTGCATAACGGTTTTCATTCCGCTGGCACATACTTTATTTACAGTAGTACAAGGAACCGTATCTGGAATTCCTGCTCCAAGAGCAGCCTGTCTTGCCGGAGCCTGACCAACACCAGCCTGTACAACATTTCCCATAAGAACCTCTTCAACCATTTCCGGTTTTAGATTGATCTTATCTAATGCTCCTTTAATTGCTACTGAACCTAATTTTGTTGCTGGAATGGTGGATAAACTACCAAGAAAACTTCCAATTGGAGTTCTCGCAGCGCTTACTATAACTACTTCTTTATTCATGTTTAAGTTTTATTTTATTCGAGTGTTGCGAAGTTAGTGATTTTATAAGGAATTAAATAACCTAAGCTTATTCAGGTCTATTTTTACTACATTTGACCATTACCTGAATATATATGAGCGATTTCGTAAATAAGTTGTACAAAAATCAGGCACTTTTTTATAAAGTTTTTCTGTTTTTGCTTACTTCAGTATTAATCGTTTACCTGCTTCCGAAAGGCGGTAAATTTAAATATGATATTCCTAAAGGAAAACCCTGGCAGTACGAAAATCTTTATGCTCCATTCGATTTTGCTATTCTTAAAACCGATGAGGAAATAGCTGCCGAACGTCAGGATATAACGAGATCCCATATCCCATATTATAATTTTAATACAGAAACTCCGGAAAAGGTCAAAGGGGATGCCTTGGAGGAAGTACAAAATGTATTTCCAGATACCACGCTGAATGTTTATCAAACCATTATTGATGAATTTGTAGCTGAAACAGTAGATAGGATATACGAATTCGGACTACTTCAGGAGAGTGAGCGTTTGGGTCCTGATCAATTAGTATATCTTTTAAAAGGAAACGAGGCCTCTGAGATCGCTTATAGAAGGATCTTAAAGCAGGGAGAGATAAGGATTTTTTTGGGTGATGAAATATCTAATGAAGGATTTTCATCATTTAAGACAGAATTGCTGGAAGTCTTTTTCAATTCTGTAGAACCTAATGTCACTTTTAATAACCAGCTTACCCAGAAGGAACTACAAAGTAAACTTAATAACATTTCTTATACCCGCGGTATTATAGAACAGGGTAGCAGGATTATAGCCAAGGGTGAAGTTGTTGAAGGCAATAAGTATAATATTCTAAGATCATTAAAAGCTGAATATGAATCCCAGGTTTGGAGTAAGTCTAATTACAATTGGATACTCCTGGGGTATAGTGTGCTGGTAGCCCTGGCATTGCTCATGCTTTTGCTATTTATGAGGAAATACCGAATCACCATTTTTGAAAATAATGTAAAGGTAACCTTCATATTCTTCAATATAATTTTCATGGTAATGCTAACCACGCTCGTGGTTAATTTTAACATAGATTACGTTTATATAGTACCTCTTTGTATTCTCCCTTTAACCCTGAAGGCATTTTTCGATGCAAGGCTTGGTCTATTTACCCATGTTATCACGGTATTGTTGTTAGGCTTCATTGTACCAAATAGTTATGAGTATATGTTCCTTCAGATCATTGCCGGTATTGTGACTATACTTACGGTGAGTGAACTTTATAAAAGAGCAAATCTATTTATTTCCGTGGGTCAGATTACTTTGGTGTATATCATCGCTTATTTCGCCTTTTTTGTAATTCATGAAGCTAGTATAGATAATTTGAAATGGGAAACCTTTGGGTTATTTGTATTATGTGGATTAGCCACGCTATTTGTACAACCGTTAATCTACGTTTACGAGAAGTTATTTGGAGTAGTGTCCGATGTGTCTTTATTAGAATTGTCTGATACTAATTCTAAACTATTAAAAGAGTTGTC